>JBCCEF010000002.1:300000-467608 GCA_039030395.1 Acidobacteriota bacterium | reverse complement strand
GTCCGCGCCTTCGACGCGGACAAAGTGGGAAGAGTCCGGCGACATTGTCCGCGCCTTCGACGCGGTCAAAGTGGGACGAGTCCGGCGACAATGTCCGCGCCTTCGACGCGGTCAAAGTGGGACGAGTCCGGCGACAATGTCCGCGCCTTCGACGCGGTCAAAGTGGGACGAGTCCGGCGACAATGTCCGCGCCTTCGACGCGGACACGGTGGGACGAGTCCCGCCTCCGGCGGTCTACTTCCTTCGACCTGCTTCCTCCACCTGGAGGGCTCTCCCTCGGGAGGGCTCGGGCACGGGACCTGGCTACTTCAACTGATCTAGCAACCCGAATCCGCGCGCGGCGACGACGGGATCGAAGATCTCGACGTATTCGGTGATTTCTCCCGCGTCATTGAATCGGAAGGTCGAGTAGTAGTCGTTCTTGTAGTAGCCCGCGCCGTCCTTGAGCTTGATCTCGCCGCGGTAGCGCACGAAGACGACATCAGGATCTTCCGTCGCCAGAAGCTCGTCGATCGGAAAACGCATCCCGTCGAAGTTCCCCGGCACCGGCGTCCAGTAGGCGAGAAGTCCTTCCTCACCCTCGGCACCCGCGGGAAAAATTCCGCCGTGGTAGGGATTGACCTGAACACCGTCTTCAGAGAATAGGCCGACCAGCGCGGGGATGTCTTCGTTCTCCAGCGTCTTGAAGAACTTCCGCACCGTCGCTTTGTTGCGTTCGCCGATCAGGGCGCTTTGGCCCGGTCCCCGCGAGCGCTCGGCGGCGGCCATGGCCGGGCCGAAGACATCGCGGGTACCGTCTTCGTCCTCGAGCGTGAAAGTCATGGACGTGATCGCCCACTCGCCGGCGGACTTGGCGAGATCATAGTCGTAGTGTCCGGAGACCTGCCAGAAGCGGTCGTCGAGCCAGTGGGACGCGACGACATCGGCGCGCGCGGTCGCGGCATTCCCGGAGACGTCGACCACGAGGTTCGACAGAGCGTGGCGCGTGCGGTCGAAACCGGGAAGAACGCCGGCCCACTCCGCCATGAGATCGAGCGGCTGTCTCGCTTCCGGCGGTCGGCCGTTGAGCGAGGAGTAGTCGAGGGTGAACTCATCGGCGAAGAGCCGGCCGAGGGCATCGAATTCCCCTCGGTCTGCCAGCGCCCCAACGCTCTCGACAATCGTTAGGACGGCTGCGTGGTCGGGTGTCATGGTCTTCATTTTCGTTCCTCCGCAGAGGTCGCAGCGGAAAGGCTGAGCAGGACGAGAGAGGTGGCGATGCGGGTGTTCACGGTGCCTGCTCGTTGAGAAAGCTCGCTACGGCGTCTGCCGCGGTAGATACGATGTCGGCACGGTCGTAGAAGTCGAACTGACTGACGTCATCGCCGAACCAGATCTTCTCGAGCGGTGCTCTCATGCGCCGCTCGTAGGCCTCGGCGCCGGCGGGCAGAGCCATTCCCGATGACCCGACCATCAGCACCGGCTTGGCCAGCCGTTCGGCGGAGGCTTGCGCGTCGTAGGTCAACCACGGTTTCCAAGTCAGCAGGCTGAACTTGTTGTCGTACTCCGCGATGAGTCCGCGATCTTCCTCGGTGTAGTAGGGCGCCTGGTACATCGGCGCAGTGTCGTCGTCCGTGCTAGCGGCGACGAGGATCTTCGGCTCCTGCGAACTCTCCGCTGCCTCGCTCGCCGCGATCAGACCCGCGGCGGCTTCCGGTCCTCCGTAGATCCCTTCGGCCATCCTGGGATCGTGCAGCCAGGGCGCGACGAGAGCGAGCGCCGAAAACGCGTCGTCGTTCGCCACCGCGTCCGCCATGTAGCCGGAGGAGGCACAGACGCCCAGCCCGGAGAGGCGCCCCGCTTCGACGTCGTCGCGGCCCGCCATGTAGTCGGCCGCGGCGTGGATGTCGGCGGTCTTGACGGTGGGGTCTTCTACATATCGAGGCTCGCCGCCGCTCTCGCCCCACCCGGTGAAATCGAAAGCTAGGGCGACGAGGCCCCGAGCGCCGAGTTCGCGGGCATAGGTACCCACCATCTGTTCCTTGACGGTCGTCCAGGCGCCGGTGACGATGACGCTGGGCAGGGGACCGGCTGCGTTGGCCGGCCTGAACAGGGTACCGCGCAACGGGACGCCGTCGCTCGTGAAGGTCACCGCCGCCGCGGTGACCCCCGCCGGAGCTGGCGTGTGCTGCAGGTTGATTCGCTGATCGGTCATGAGGTTCTCCTTGTTCTTCTCGCTGACCCAGGCTGGAAATCGGTCTCCGCGCGATCGCGCAGCAAGCACCGACAGGAAGATCCTAGGAATTCCACCGCGTTGTGGTCTTGCACGTTCGCGCCAAGTCCTTGAAGAATCCGCGCACCTGGCGCTCACCCCGCCCTCGGCGCCTCTGGCACTGCCGAGCCCTATGGGCTCGGCCGCAGTGCGCTAAACGGAAAGTCGGAGTTTTTTCAGCACCCGGCTAGGTGCGCGCCGCGCGGTAGCGCGTCGGCGTGGCGCCGGCGAAGCGCTTGAACGTGCGAGAGAAGTGCGCCTGGTCGGAGAACCCGGCGTCCAGGGCGACCTGAGCCAGGGGTCGGTCAGGCCTTCGAACCAACATCTCAGCGGCCCGTTCGACTCGATATTTCATCAAGAACTGGTGTGGGCTCTGGCCGAGGCTGCGCTTGAAAAGCCGAGAGAAGTGAGAGGAGCTGAGCCCCGCTTCGCGGGCGAGATCCTCGACGCCGATGTCGCTACCGTAGTTCCTCTCGATAAACGCGAGGACTCGACGGTACTCCTTCGAGGCGAAACGCGAGGCGTGCTCAGTCACCTCGTCGAGACGGTCGCTGTACCGGCGGATGAGCTTGACCAGGAAGATTCGAGCGAGCGACTCGTAGACCACGGACGAACCTGGATCGTCGCCCTCGAGGGCGTCTCGGAGCAGAGCGCCGGCCTCGCAAAGGTCCGGATCCGAGAATTGGGGCCGATTCTGGAGCTGGGTTTCCGTCAACAGCACACCCACCTCGTGTTCGGCGAATCGCCGCAGGCGGTCCGGCTCGAGCGTCACCACGATCACCCGCGAACGGCTGTGCCAGCGCCACCCTGACCGGACCCCGGCTGGAGTGACGACGATCTCACCCGGCGCGAAGAGAAAGTCGCGATGCACACCGTCTCGCCAGTTCTCGACGCGATGGGGCTGGTCCCGGAGGTTGAGCAGTAGGTGATGCTGCGAAAAGACCTCTTCCGGCATCTCGCCCGACTCGGCCTCAAAGTACTCTAGGGAGAGAAGTTCTGCAGCAGAGGGTCGAACTCGACCGGAACTCTCCAACAGCGGCTTTGTCGGATATACGTCCTGGTATCGCTGCGACATTTCTTCACGATCCCCCGCGAGCGGCCACGGAGATCCGACGACGGAGAATGAGGGCCGAAGCCCCTAGGAGCCCAGCGGCATCGCCAACTGGCGCACCGTTGAGAGCACTGCACTGGCTGGTCCAACCTTCGGCGGCGGCCTGCTGCAAGGCGGCCGAGGGTCCACACTACCAGGACACCTCGGCGGACGATGCGCCCACCCAAAGCACGGCGCGGGCACATTCGACCGTCAGGAGAGTTCTCCCGGCACATGTGACACACAGGAACGGATTTTCTCGCTTCCCTCCATTAGAAAATTCTTCTATGGGCCGAATCGGAAGGGTTGCTCTGCGTAGCCGGCACCCGGATCCATCGGACCATGGAAGGAATCTCTTATCTTTTGATCTTTGGGAGATAGACGATGCTATTTCAGTTCTTTGACTTGAGGAAACAGAAGAGTGGGTTCACCGCCCTTGCGCTGGTCATGTTGTTTGGAATGTGTCCAGTCAGCCCCGCCGAAGGCGCGGGTCTGAAGGGCAAGCTGAAGCGAGCGCTGTCGACAAAGGACAACGGCAAGCAGCCTCTGGTCGAGCTTTCGAGTATCGCAGAGGAGTCCGAGGGCAACGATCCCGCAAAGCCGGGCAGGCAGAATGTGCTCCTGGTCTCGGTTCCTCGGAATACGACTGAGATCGATGAGGGTACCGGCATCGCCTTCATCGATTTCAAGCACATCGAGCATGATGTGTCGTCGGACCTTCAGGAACGCAAGGTCATCACCTACAGAGAAGTCACCGAGGCGCTAAACGGTGGGGACGTTCGACATCGGGTGGAGGAGGAAGGCTACAGCTCCGAGATCTGTGCGAGGCAGGTCGAGGCCGCCCTGGGCCAACACCTGGCGGATCTCAATCTGTACAAGGTCTTGACCCGGGATCACATCAAGGAGGTTCTCGACGAACTCGATTTCTCGTATTCCGGGAGCGCTGACACCACCACGACCGCCAGGCTGGGCAACCTCACGGGAGCACGCATTCTCCTCTACGGGCAAGTTCAACTGTGTGTCAGTAGCACCCAGGACTACGAGACCTTGTCGCGCTTGGCACTGCGGGCCGGCGAGGCGGCCGGCGAGCACAGCAGCGGCTGGTTGGGAAATTTGGTCGGTGCGGTCAAGGAGGTAATACCAGAGAAGGTCAGAGCCTTCGTCCTGGCCCAAGTTCAGCTCATCGATTCGGAAACCGGCAAGAGGATCTTCACCTCGAGCCTCAGTGGAGAATTTGAAGACAGCCGCGGCGCCCTGGCCTACGACATGAGCCATCGTGAGCTGATCTACCGAGCCGCCGAAGACCTCGCCAACAACTTCATCGACGACCTCCTAGCCCGGCAAGAAGCGCAGTACCTCGCGCTCTACACGGACGATCGGCTGGACTTCCGGCCCGGTCTCGAGCTGATCCAGTTGGGGGATTGTGCCCAGGCGGAACAGTACTTCCGGGACGTCTACGCCCGCAAAGTGAGAAAGATGAGCGAGATGGACCTGGCTCGGTTGATGTACAACCATGGCGTCGCCCTGATGTGCGCCAATCGCCCGCGGGAGGCGCTCGACAGGCTTTGGGCCAGCCTCCGGCTGAAGAACGACGCCTCGACCTTCCAGGCCATCTCCTTCACCAACGATACGGTCGACCGGGGCCGGCGCATCGTCCAGGAAGAGGACGAAATCATTCGTACCATCCGAGAACGAAGATTCTCCAGCCAAGTGGCCAAGGTCGCTCCGGCACCGGGCACTCTTTCTGCTGACGTCTCCCCGGTTCCGTAGACACGCCAGCACAGGAGCACGGGGAGCCGCCGCAGAGGTCATGCCTTGGATCCCCTGGCAAGGAGTACACCGCATGGCATTCCCGATTCGGGAATCGAGAGAGACCTTGGTGCCCCCGCGGAACCTTACTGAACCCACCGACTCCCAGCGCGTAGAATGCGAAGGGGGCGCTCGTCGGGGCCCTTCGCCTTCGTTTCGTTGGTAGACCTCCCGCTCCGGATCGGATCGGGTGCTTGCGTCTTGGGAGTTTCACCTATGCGACATCTTCTCGTCACCCTCTGCAGCGTTCTGCTCACCTTCGCCGCCCTGGCTCAGCCACCTGAGTCCGGCGGCTCCTGGCCCGCCTTCCGCGGCCCGGCCGGCGACGGACGCCTGGACGCGGGCCTGCCCGGCGGCGAAGGGCAGGTGGGTTTCGATCTGACCTGGAAGCGGCCCCTGGGCAGCGGCTATTCCGGGATCTCCATCGCCGACGGTCGGCTGGTGACCCTGATGGCTGCGGGGGAGCGAGACGTGGTGCTGGCACTCGATGCAAGCAGTGGGGAGGAACTCTGGCGCTTCGACCTGGCGCCGGCCTATGCCGGCCATGACGGCTCCCACGACGGTCCCATATCGACCCCCGCGATCGCGGACGGCCGGGTGTTTGCCCTGAGCCCCTGGGGACGATTCGTCGCCCTGGATCTACAAGACGGGGCCGAGGTATGGAGCGTTCATCTGAAGGACGACCTCGGCATAGATCCGCCGTTCTACGGCTACGGCGGGTCACCGGGGGTGGCCGGCGGCACCGTCGCGCTCCAAGCCGACGGCGAGGAGGGCACGGTGATCGGCTTCGACGCGGCCACCGGCGAGGTTCGCTGGCGGGCTCTGCCCGGTGGGGAGATCGGTGCGCAGTCGGCCGTTCCCACCACCCTGGCCGGCAAAGAGCAGTTCGCGGTGTTGAGTTCAGCCCGCGTCAACGGCCTCGATCCGGCGGACGGCGCGGTGCTGTGGGAGGTGCCGCTGGAAGGCGATTCCGGCGCCAAGGGGGCCTTCAGCCAATCCCCAATGCCGATCGGTGGCGATCGCCTTCTGGTCAAGCACAAGACCGAGGTTTCCGAAGTCATCCAGATCGCAAGGGACGGCTCCGATTTCAGCGCCGAGTTGGTGAGGGAAAGCCGGGGCCTCGCCAACAGCTACAGCCCGCCGGCGGTGGGCGGCAGAGAACACCTCTACGGCTACACCTCGCTGTTCTTGAGCGCGATGGATCCGGCGAGCGGCGACCTCCTGTGGCGTTCTCGCGAACCCGGCGACGGTTTTCTGATTGCGGTGGAAGACCACCTCGCGGTGTTGACCAAGACCGGCAGCCTGCATCTCGGCAAGGCCTCACCGGAGGGCTGGCGCGGAGGCGCGGAAATCGACTTGTTCGAGGATCTGGCCTGGACACCACCGAGCTTCGCCGACGGCGCCGTCTTCGTGCGCAGCCTGGGAGAGCTGGCGCGGGTGGACCTGGTGCGGCGAGAGCGCGTATCGACCGGAGGGAGAGCCGTCGACCCACCGGCGATGTTGCAGCCGCTGCTCGTCCAGCTCGCCGAGGCGGAGGATCCCGGCAGAGCCTACGAGACCTTCCTCGGCGAGCGGGAATTGCCGCTGGTCGACGGCGAGACGGTGACCTTCCTGTGGCACGGCGAAGCGGAGGACGTGGCCATTGCCGGCGACATGATCGGTATGCGACGCGAGGAGCCGATGCATCGCGCCGCGGGCACGGACCTCTGGTGGTGGACGACCCGGCTTCCGCTCCAGGCGCGCATTCGCTATGTCCTCTACGTGAACTACGAGCCGATCACCGATCCGCGCCAGCCGCGCACCACGCCTTCAACCCTGTTGGGCCCGGACATGAATTGGAACCGCGGCGAGCCGATGCCGATGTCCTGGTTCGCCATGAGCCAGTGGCCTGGCCTCGAGAAAGCAGCCGACGCTTCTCAAGGGCCGGCCAAGGGCCGGCTCGAGACGATCGAGCTGACCGTCCAACCCCCGACGCCGGACGACGGAGAGGCCCCGGAACCGGTGCAGGTGCCGGTCCAGGTATGGTTGCCGACGGGCTACGACGCCTCAACGGATCGCTACCCGGTGGCCTACATCCATCACCGGGCGGCGATGGACCTCGGCGGTTGGCGGGAGACCCTCGACCGCGAGGTGGGAAAGTCCGTGGCGCCGCTCATCGCCGTGATGCCGCAACCGCCGCGGATGCGCGGATTCGGCGCCCTGTTCGTTGAACAGATCGTCCCTCAGATCGACGGGCAATACCGCACCATCGCGGACCGGGAGGGGCGGGCGAACGTCGGCATGGGCTGGAACTCACAGGCCGCCGCCACCCTCACCTTCGGCAACCCGGACGTCTTCGGCAAGCTCGCCATGCAGAGCGTCTTCATGCTCGAAACCGGGACCGAGCGTTTCGAAGGCACGGTCGGGGAGGCCACGGCGGCAACGGTTCCCTTGGACATCTACTTGGAATGGGGCCGCTGGGACCTCGATAGCCCCCACGAAGAGATGGATCTCCGGGCCTCTTCGAAGCGGATCTGGGATTTTCTGCGGGACCGCGGCTGGCAGCCGGCCGGCGGCGAAGTATGGGACAGCACCGACTTTGGGAGTTGGAGCCAGCGAACGGATCTGTTGCTCCAGACGCTCTTCCCGCTGCAAGTCGAGGCGGCTCGCCTCGCGGCCTGGCAAACGGGGCGATAGTTTCTGCTGGCACAGGCGGTACAGTCGCGCAAGAAGTGATCGTTCGCTGCCAAGACTGACGTCGCCGGAATTGTCGAGGTAAAAGGTGAGAATCGCTATTGAGAGCACCCGTAGCCTACTGCTGCTGACGATGGCGGTCGGCTGGGTCGTCGGCGGGCCGGGTCCGACGGGAATTCAGGGCGAAGCGACCGCCGGGTTGACACCGATCGCCGCCTCTTCGGAAGACTCGGCGGCGCCTCACCCGGCGGCGGGCGATTCCCTGGCTGCCGCTCTCGCTGAGGCAGGGCCAGCGGCGGTCGTGGCGATCCATCACGGAGTGGACGTCTCTCGGCACAGCGGAGCCGTCGACTGGCAGGTGATCGCCGATCAGGGCTTCACCTTCGCAGTGGTCAAGGCGACGGAAGGGGTGGACCTCGAGGACTCGGCCTTCCAGGGCCACTGGCCGGCGATTCGGAAGGTCGGTCTGCGGCGCGGCGCCTACCACTTTTATGTCACCGAAGACGATCCTGTCGAACAGGCGGAGTTTTTTCTCCGCACCGTCCCTTTCTCCTCCGGGGATCTGGTGCCGGTGGTCGATGTCGAGTTGATCGGCCACAACACCCCGCCGGGCCTGGCCGAACGACTTCGGACCTTTCTCGATCACATCGAAAAGCGCGTCGGGGTGAAGCCCATGATCTACACCTCACCGCACTTCTGGAACCGGCACCTAACCGCCGATTTCGGCGACTACCCGCTGTGGATCGCCGAGTACGACGTGGCGGCGCCGGTACTGCCGAAGGGCTGGGAGCAATGGCACCTGTGGCAGTCAAAGGGGGACGCGACGGTCGAAGGGGTGGCAAAGGGGGCGGACCTGAACCTCGGCAACCCGCGCCTTGACGCCATCGCATCGCTGCTCATTCCGTAGCCGAGGTCCGCTCGACGAAACTCGCCACCAGGAAGGGGTCGAGCATCGCCCCGGCGCGCCGCTGGAGTTCGGCTACGGCGAGGTCGTGACGCGCCGGATAGGGCAGCGTCGCCCCCGCCTGAAGCACCATGTCCCAACAGTCCGCCACGGCGGTAATCTGGGCCGCCAGCCCCGGCCGGCGGGCGGCGGATTCCGGATAGCCACCGCGTCCGTCCCACGCCAGGTGATGTTCGAAGGCCACCAAAATCGGCACCTCCGCCATCCCTTCGATCGCCGCCAGGCGCCTCGCTCCCAACTCCGGGTGGCGCCGGCGCAGCGCCGGCGACGGCATCCGGCCCTCGAAGTCCAGGTATCCGATGTCGTGCAGCAGGGCCCCCACGCCCAGGCCGTGGAGCGCCTCGCCGGCCAGGCCGAGGGCGCGGCCGTGGTGAATCGCCAGCAATCCGACATTGATCGAATGGCGCCATAGGCGCTCGTTCTGCCCATCCTCCCGGAAACCCGCCAGCAGGGCGAAGGTGCGGTCCTGCTGGGCGGTCGTTTCGAGCACCTGCCAGAGGGTGCGTTCGAGCTGAGCGAAACCCTTGGTGAGATCCTCGGCCAGCAGATCCAAACCGTCGCGCAGCGCGTCAATGCGGCCTTCGAGGCCGGCTCCGAAGCCATCGTCCGACGAATCGCCGATCGCCAGCCGACCGATCTGAATGTGTTCCCCGGAGGTCGCCGGGTAGGCGCCGGCGAGGGCCTGGAGCAGGTCCGCCAGCTCTTCGCCGGTCACCCCCAGTTGCAGGGTCAGCCGCTCGACCCGGGCACGGGTCATCGCCTTGCGCAGCGCGGCAGCGTAGACGCTGCCGCGCTGCCAGGGTTCGTGATCGACCGCCAGGTCGTCATCCACCAGCAGCAACGTCACCTCTTCGGTCTGCCGCGCCGTGAGGGCCACGGCGAAGGCCTCTTGGAGCTTGCCTAAGGCCTGTCGTGCCCGCGGGTGTTCGGCCGGGTACAGGCCGAAGGTGGAAGCGGCGTGAGACAGCCCCATCAAGAAGCCGCGGGTGGCGCCCGCCGCCTCGGCAGGAGCCAGGTTGCCGGTGTCGGTCATGGGCCTCCTTCGCGGGCGAGCCTCTGGCACACCCTGCGGATCTCGTGGTCGCGCACCTTGAGGCCCTTCTGGACCCACATCTGCCGCGCCGCCGGCGGGTAGCCGGCGAGGGAGGCATAGGCGGCACGGCGCTCCTCCAGCGGAACCAGTCCGAGACCCCCGAAGAAGCGAGCGAGTTGGGGAAGGGCGGCGGGATCCCCGATGTGGCCGAGGCTGGTGAGCGCCTGCACCCGCAGCGGCCGGTCCCGGGCGAGGGGACCGCGGCTCGCAAGCAGGGCGAGCAGCGGCCCAACCGCTTGCCCACGCTGAAAGGCGCCGACGCCGTGCGCCATACGCATCCGAATGCGCTCGTCCGGGTCGTTCAGGGCGGATGCGATGCGCGCCGACGGCAGGTCCGGATCGCGGCGCAGCAGGCTCTTGATCGCCTCCAGGCGAACCCGCGAGTCCTCGTGGTCGGCGCAGTGGTGGATCCAGGCGAGCGCCCCGGGATCGTCGACCTGCGCCAGCAGGGTCAGCATGTTGCGCACGACGAACCAACGGGGATCCTGCAGGCGTTGGGCGGCGAGGGGCGCGACATAGGCCGAGAAACGTTGCAGCACCGCCAGCAGCAGGCGCCGGTCGGCGCGGTCCTTCGTCTCGTTCAAGGCCTCGATAAGCTGCTCGAGCAGGCCGAGGCCAAGGGCTTCGACCAACGGATCCGCCGCTTCCGGTCCGGTGGAACGCAGGGCATCGAGGAGCCATTCGACGGTGCGCGGTCCGGCAAGCCGATGTAGGCAGCGGGCGGCCGCCTGGGACACTCCTGCACCTTGGCCGCCGTCGGGATCCGTCAGGCTTCGCACCTGCTGCACCAGCGCTGTCGCCGCCGCGATCCGCCCGCTGCTGACCAGGGATCCAAAGACCTCTTCCAGCCGGGTAAAGAGCTGGTCGGCGCCCTCGTCGTCCAGAAAAGGATCTTGCAGCAGGACGAGGATGGTGCGCAGCAGACTTTGGCGCAACGCCCCCGGCTGCAGGGTGTCGAGGGAAGCATCGAAATCCGCCGGCACTTCCAGGCGAGGGTCCACCACCGGCAGGCGCACCGCGAATTCCCCTTCATCCTGCTCGTCGCCGGCGCCCGCCTGATCGAGATCCTGGCGCAGCAGATCGACCAGCGCCGTCGCCTCGGATTCGCCGCCGGCCGGTCCGGACGGGCGATTGAGCGCTGGAGCCGCCACCACCAAGCCCTCGATCAAACCCATCAAGTGAGCTGAGAAGCCGCTGCCGCTCTCCCGCATCGAGCGAATGGCGGCGATCAGATCCGGCGCCGCGGTCGCTTCGAACAGGGTCTCCAAGGCCATCTCGTCGCCCTCTGGAGAGGCCAAACGGCTCAACGCCGCCTCCAGTACCGGGATGCGAACCACCGACGGCAGGGCGTCGAGCAGTTCCAGAACCTGCCGCACCAGGAGCCGCGAGGCGGCCTGGTCTGAAGCCTGCCGGAGGTGCTGTCCGATCGATTCGGCCAGCCGCGCGGTGAGCTTCCTAGCCTCTTCCGGCAAGGCGACGGTACCGGCGGCACCGGACTCCTCCAGGCCGGAGGGAAGCAGGCGGCGCACCAGCAGCATCACCGCTTCCATGGTTCCGTCGCCGACCTCCTCGCCGAGCTCGCCGGAGAGGATCCGGTTCCACAGGGAATAGGCGCGGTCACTTCCGGCCAAGTCTTCAACCGTCAGCAGTTCGGAGTAGTCCACCGCCTCGGCGCCGATGGTAGTCAATCCCCGACGCTGGAGTTCCTGCCCAAAATCGATCCGCTGGCCGTCCTCGGGCGGATCATCGCTCAGCAACTGGAGGAGCGTCAGGAGGTCGCTCAGCGCCACCCCTTCCTTGAAGATCAGGAAAGCGACATTGCGCACGTAGAGGGCGTCGGCGAGCTTCTCGACGCCGACCCCGCCGATCACGTCCGGTCCGGCCATCAGAGTGTCTCGCGCCACCCCCAGGCGAATTTCTCCGGCCGGCGCCAGCAAGCCGCGGAGCTGGCCCAACGCCGGCTCCAGGGCACCCTGCCGCTCCGGATGGCCGGCCGGATAGAACACCAGCTTGCGCCAACCGAGGGCGAGTTCCTTGGCGAACTCTTCGAGCGAAAAAACCGGCTCTTGGGATGCCATACACCGGAGAGTCTACCGCCTCAATTCGATCGGCAGGCGGCCCCGTCGAGGCTCGATCTGTTGGCCGCCGGCCGCGGTCCCAGCACGGCGGTTTCTACCGTGAGGGACGGTATGATCGAGGAATGCAAGCACCCCAGCGAACGTCCACCGCCGTTTTCCTCGCCGTCATTCTCGTTTTCGCGGTCTCCGCCGCGCCCCTTTCCGCCGTCGAGGGCAAGTGGACGCCGGAGCAGATCCTGGCCCACGACCCCGCTTGGCTCGCCGAACTGGGCCTGGAGATCGCGCCACAGGAGTTGTGGAAGGCGGCGGGTGGGGGATTGCTCGAAGCGATCGTCCAGATCAACGGCTGTAGCGCCGGCTTCGTCTCCGACGAAGGACTGTTGATCACCAACCACCACTGCATTTTCTCCATCCTCCAGGAGCATTCGACGCCGGAGCGAGACCTGATCGATCAGGGCTTCCTGGCGGTGGACCGGTCCGACGAGCTGCCGGCGACGGGGATGCGGGCACAGGTGCCGGTGCGCTTCGAGGACGTGACCGAGGCGGTGATGGCGGCGGTGCCCGCCGGAGCCGACGACGGTGAGCGCTTCGAGGCGGTGGAGCGGCGGCGCAAGGAATTGGTCGCCGAGTGCGAGACCGAGAACTTCCGCCGCTGCCGCGTCGCCACCTACGACGGCGGCGTGCGGATCGTGCGGATCGAGGCCATCGAATTGCGCGACGCGCGGCTGGTCTACGCACCGCCGCGCTGGGTGGGGGAATTCGGCGGCGAAGTGGACAACTGGTCCTGGCCGCGCCACGCGGGCGACTTCGCCCTGGTGCGGATCTATGCCGGCGAGAACAACGCACCGGCGGAGAAGGCGGCCAGCAACGTGCCTTATCGTCCCCGTCGTTCGCTGGAGGTGGCACCGGGCGATCTCGCTCGGGACGACTTCGTGATGGTGGTGGGCTATCCCGGCCGCACCTTCCGCTCGCAGGTGGCGGCGGAGATGGAGGAGACCGGGACCCTCTACTTCCCGCGCCGGAGCGCCCTTTTCCGCGACCGCATCGCCCTGATGAAGGCCGCCTCGGAGGAGGGCGAGGAGGCCCGTATCGCCCTGGCGGATCGCATCAAGAGCCTGGAGAACGCCGAGAAGAACGGCCGCGGTCAGGTGGCCGGCCTGGAGCGCGGCCAGATCCTCGACAAGAAGCGATCCCTCGAAGAGAGGTACACCGCCTGGGCGGAAAGTCGCACCGAAGAGCAGGAGGGCCTAGCGGCCCTCGGCGCCCTCACCGAAGCGGCGGAGGCCAACCAGGCCGCCGGCTGGCAGAGGGACTTTCTCCTCGGCCAGGTGCGCAGCGGCCCCCTCGCCTTCGCCCTGACCCTGGGAATGGTGCGCGGCGCGCAGGAAGCGGAAAAGCCGGATATCGAACGGCGAGCCGGCTACCAAGAGCGCGATCGCCCCCGCCGCCGCACGTCCCATGAACGCAACCAGAAACGCATCCACCCGCCCACCGAGCGGGCCTTGATGCTCGACTGGCTGACGCGGGCGGCGGCGCTGCCCGCGGACCAGCGCCTCGCCTCGATCGACGCTCTGGTGAAAGGGGACGAGACGAACGACGCTTCGGTCGCCGCGGCCGTCGAGACGCTCTACGCCGACACCGGTCTGATGGACCTGGAGACCCGTCTGGAGCTGTTCGATCTCGACCTTGGGGCGCTTGAGGAGCGGGCGAAGTCGGACCCGCTCCTCGCCTTCGCCTTCGCCCTGACCGGCGATCTCAAAGAACTCGAAGAGCGGGAAAACCGCCGCGCCGGGGCGGAGTTGCGCTTGCGGCCCGCCTGGCGCCGCTCTCTGGAGCGTTTCCTCGGCCGGCCGCTGGACCCGGACGCCAACGGCACCCTGCGGGTCAGTCTCGCCCACGTAAAGGGCTACTCGCCGCGCGACGCGGTGTGGATGGAGCCGTTCACCACCCTCGCGGGATTGATCCAGAAGCACACCGGCGAGGATCCCTTCGACGCTCCGAAATCGGTGCGCGAGGCCGCGCCGGAATCTCCCGCCAGTCGCTGGGCGGCGCCCTTCCTGAAGGACGTGCCGGTGGGCTTCCTCGCCACCGGCGACACCACCGGCGGCAGCTCCGGCAGCCCGGTGCTCGACGGCCGGGGCCGGCTGGTGGGCGTGAACTTCGACCGGGTGTGGGAGAACATCGCCAACGACTTCGGCTACAACCCGGAGATCGCCAGGAACGTCAGTGCCGATGTCCGCTACATGCTGTGGATGCTCGAGTCAGTGGCCGGGGAGGGCGCCGCGGCTCTCCTCGAAGAGCTAGGCGTCTCGCCACCGGATCGATGACCCGGAGCCCTGAGAGGGACTCCTAATTCTCCTACCGCTCGAATTGGATCAAGGAATCGACGACCCGGGCGAGCGCTTCGCCGCGCAGGTTGCGAGCCACGACCCGGCCGCGGCGGTCGACCAGGACGGTCACCGGTAGGGCATCGACGCCGAAGCGCCTTGCCACCTCGGATCGAAGGCCGTCCGGGCGATGAACCTGCGGCCATTCGATGCCGTGGCGCAACAGGAACGAGCGCAGTCCGCGCCGATCGATCGCATCGAGAGCGATTCCCACGATCAACAGACCGTCGTCCTGACGATCTTCGTGCAGTGCCCGCAGTTGCGGCAGCTCCGCCAAGCAGGGAGGGCACCAGGTGGCCCAAAAATCGAGCAGAACGACCCGGCCTTCCAGCTCACTCGCCGTCCACGAGTAGCCTTCGAGGTCGGTCCATTCTTCGGCCTGCCAGATCGAGGGATCCGTCGCCTCCGACGCACCCATCGCCGCCGGTGTGCCCAACAAGCCGGCAACGGCGAGGACCACGGCATGGGTCAGAGCTTCCACCGCAAGCCCACCTGGTAGGTCCGAGGCAGACGCGGACCGTAAACGTAATTGGAGTCGCGGTCCGGTCCCCGATCCAGATCCTCCTGGTACTCATCGGTCAGATTCTTGGCCCCGGCGGTGAGGGTGAGGGTGCGGCCGGCGATCTCGAAGTCGCGCGACAGGTTGACGTCGAGCTCGAGGAATGACGGGGTCCTCTCGAGGCGGTCCTCGTCGATGAAGCCCGCATAGTGCGGCGCCACCATTTCACCGGTGTAGCGGGCGGCGAAGAACAGATCGATCGCCGCCGGCAAACCGGTCTGGAGGCTGAAGGTGCCGTAGTGATCCGGCGACCGGAAAAACTCGCGGCTACCGAAGTCCGGTTCAGGAACATCGAAGCGCGAACTCTGCGTGGCGTATCCCGCCTGCAGCGCCAGGTTCGACCCCCAGCGCAGCGCGACCGTCAGCTCCATCCCTTCGACTGTCGCGCCCTCCGCGTTGACCCGCAGGAACTCGCGCTGCTCGGTCGCCGGGTCGTCGGCGTCGATGACGTCGAAAAGATCGTCGAGATCGGTGCGAAAGGCCGCGAGTTCGATCGAAGCGCTGCCCTTCCGGCCAAAGGTCGGACGCCATTCGAGAGAACCCAGAAAGGCGTTCGAACGCTCTTCGACCAACCCTTCGCCTTGGCGGATCACCCGCGCCGCGCCGCCCGCCAGCTCGATGTGCAGGTCCTCGTCGAAGGTGACCGGAGCCCGAAAGCCCTGGGCGAACGAGAAGCGGACGGTCACGTCGTCTCGCGGCGCGATCATCGCGGCGACCCGCGGTAGCACCACCGGATCCGGTAGCGCCGAGTGGTCGTCGGCTCGCACCCCGTATACCACGGTGACCTTGTCGCCGATCGTGCGGTCGTCCTGGAGGAAGACTCCGAGGTTGGTGTGGGTTTCCCGCAGAATGCGGTCGTATCCCGGCTGGCGGTCGTCGGTCTCGTCCCGGCTGAAACTGGCGCCGAAGCTGTAGGTGCCCCGCGGATGATAGAGATTGGCCTGTGAATCCGTGATCCACAGCGGGTTTTCGGTCGTGCCGTAGGCGTTGGGATCGAAGCCCGCTCCGTAGTAGGAGTCCCGGGAAGTGTCTGCGAAGGATGCCGCCATTCGGTAGTCGAAGCGCGACGAGACCGTGTGCAGAAGGCCAATCGACAGACCTAGGCGCTCGGTGTCGATCGCTTCGGTGAGGGCGGTTTCGTCAGGCCGCAGGCCGAAGCGCAGCAGATCGCCGCCCCTGCGATTTGCTTCCGTCCAGTTGAACTCACCGGAGACGCGCGCTTGATCGGCGAATAGATAGTGCTCGGCGCGCAGGCCAAGGGTCGTCAGCTCGCGGCTCGTCACCTCGCTGAAACCGTCGCCGTCTCGGTCTGCAGGGTCGACTTGGTCGCGTTGCGCGATCAACGATATCCCCGTGCGTTTGCCGCGCGGACTGTAGTCGCCGATGGCCGAAAAGCTGTAGCCGGCCTCACCGCCGGTTCGAAGACTTCGCCCCTCGACGGTCAAGTGGGTATCCAAAGGTGAGTGGGGAATCAGGTTGATGACTCCGCCAACCGCACCGGCTCCATAGATGGCGGCACCGCCGCCTTTGACCACCTCAATGGATTCGAGGGCACTGGCTGGGAACTGCTCGACGCCGTACACCAAGGCGAGAGACGAGACCGTGGGCTGGCCGTCGACCAAGATCTGAGAGTAGGGCCCCTCCAGGCCGAGCATGCGCACCTGCGAGAAATTACAGTTCTGGCAGTTGCTCTCGATCCGCACGCCCGGCGTCAGTTCGATGGCGTCGGCAAGGGTTCGGGAGGCGGACCGCTCGATGGCTTCCCGGTCGATCTGCTGGACATGAACCGGTGTATCCGCCAGACGCTTGGCGGTGCGTGTACCGGTGACCACCAGCTCTTCGCCGAAGGCCGGAGTCAGTTGTAGCGTCATCAGCAACGGCTCATCTCGCTTGGTGACGAGCGCGTCGAGAACGGAGAAACCGTCAGCCACCACCAGCAAGGTCTGCCGGCCGATGGAAACGTCCTGCGCGCAGACCCGACCGCTGCCGTCAGCGGTGAGTTGCTGGCCGTCGCCCAACAGATGCACGATGGCTCCCGGAACGGGCTCCCGATCGCCATCGACCACGGTGGCCTCAAAGGCACACTGTCCATGGGCTACGCAGGGCAGCGCCAGCAGCGACAAGATCGAAAGAATGTATGTCAGCCACTTCATTTTGGTTGTCCTCGGATCAGTGGTTTTGACTCAACACTTCATATATTTTGACCGATCAAAATCTCTTTTTCAAGTGGTCCGGTCCACATTCGAGAATTCCGTGTCGGAATTAGGGTGTTCCGGTGGCAAACCAGTGGACAGGCCCCGCCTGCATTCCCGGAGGGGGTACAATCCCGGCGATGCTCGACACCATGCAGGCTCCCAAGAGCCTCCCTCACAGCGAAGAGTCCGAACGCGCGGTACTGGCGGCGGTTTTGATCGATCCCCGCATCCTGCCGACGATCTCCGGGCGGCTGCGGGCGGAGGACTTCTATTTCGAGCGCAATCAGTTCATCTTCCAGGCGATGGTGGACCTGACGGACGAGCAGACGACGGTCGATTTGCGCACTCTGCAGGCCCGTCTGGAGCAGCGGGCGGAGCTGGAGCGGGTCGGCGGGCTGGCCTACCTCTCCAGCCTCGACCTCGACCTACCGGACCTCGGGCGCACCGAAACCTATGTCGAGATCGTCAAGGAGCGCTCCATCCGGCGGCGGCTGATCCAGGCCTCCGGCGAGATCATCCGTGACTGCCTGGACGGCGGCCTCGAGGCGCGGGAGGCCCTCGGCAAAGCGGAGCAGGCGGTGCTCGGGTTGGGCGAGGAGGCGATCCAGCGGGGCTTCGCGTCGATCGGCGAGATCTTCCATCAGACCCTCGAAGACCTGGAGGAGCGGCCCGGCAGCACCCTGATCGGCCTACCGACGGGTTTCGTCGACCTCGATCGCATCACCCACGGCCTGAACCGCGGCAACCTGATCATCATCGCCGGCCGGCCGGGCATGGGCAAGACCAGCTTCGCCCTCAATGTGGCGCAGCACGTCGCCGTGCGGGAGAGGCGCGGGGTGGCGGTGTTTAGCCTCGAGATGTCGCAGCAAGAACTCGCCCTGCGCGTGCTCTGCTCCCTGGCGGACGTCGCCTTCTCCAGCCTGCGCCGGGGGCACCTATCGCAGAACCAGTGGAGCCGCATCATCAAGACGGTGCGGGAGACCGGCGGCGCTCCGCTCTACATCGACGACTCGCCGAATCCCTCGCTGTTGGAGCTGTCCTCCAAAGCCCGGCGCCTGAAAGCCGAGAAGGGCCTGGACCTGGTGATCCTCGACTACCTGCAGCTCATGCAGGCCGGCGGACGCTACGAGAATCGCAACCTCGAGATCGCCGCCATCAGCCGCGGCATGAAGCAGCTCGCCAAGGAGCTGGAGATTCCGGTCATCGCCCTATCGCAGCTCTCCCGACAGCCGGAGCGGCGCGGCGGCGACCACCGGCCGCAGCTCGCCGATCTGCGCGAGAGCGGCTCGATCGAGCAGGATGCGGACATCGTCGCCTTCGTCTACCGCGACGAGGTTTACAACCCCGAAGACGAAGAGGTCAAAGGCCTCGCCGAGCTGATCATCTCCAAGCATCGTAACGGCGAGACGGGCGTCGTCGAAATGGTGTTCCAGGGGGAGACCACCACCTTCCACAACATGGACCGGCATGGTTTCGACTCCCAGGTTCCACCCCCCTGAGGCACCGGCCGTGGCCGATCCGGAGACCGAGCCCGAACCCACCGGTAGCTCTCTTACCGCCGCCTTGCGGCCGGCCTGGGTGGAGGTGGATCTCGATGCCCTGGCCGCCAATCTCGCCGCCCTGCGCCGCCGCATCGCACCGGCGCGGGTGATGGCGGTGCTCAAAGCTGACGCCTATGGCCACGGCGCGGCGCGGGTTGGGCAGCTGCTCGAAGCGCAAGGCGTCGAGTGGATTGCCGTTGCCCTGCTGGAAGAAGGGGCCGAACTGCGGCGAGCCGGCGTCTCTTGCCCGATCCTGGTGCTCGGCACGGCCCAGCCGAGCCAGCTCCCGCTCTACCGGCGCTATGGTTTGACGCCGACCGTGTCGAGCCTTGACCAGCTCGATCTGTGGTCCGCAGCGCGCACCGCTCGAGGGCGCCGCCAGCCCCTTCACCTCAAAGTCGACACCGGCATGAACCGTTTGGGCCTGAGCCTCGACGAATTGCCGACGGCCTTCGACCGGCTGCGCGCCGACCGGACCCTCCGGCTCACCGGCCTGATGACCCACTTTGCCGAGGCCGACCAGCCCGGCAGCCTACGGAACGACGCCCAGGAGCAAGCTTTCGAGCGCGTCCTCGGCCATCTGACGGGGGACGAGCGGGTGCGCCTGGAGATCCACCTGGCGAACAGTGCCGCCGGCCTCCACCGGCCGTCCACCCGGCGCGATCTGGTGCGCTTCGGCCTGAGTCTCTTCGGCCTCGATCCGGCTCACCGGACGGCGAGGGAGCTGGAGCCGGTGATGTCCGTGGTCACACGGGTGGTTCAGGTGCGAACGGTCCCGGCCGGCGGGGCCGTCGGCTACGGTGGGCGCTGGCGGGCGGAGCGTCCCTGCCGCATCGGGGTGGTGCCGGTGGGCTACGCCGACGGCTACGCCTGGCGACTGACCGACGGCATCTCCCGGGACCCCGGAGCCACCGCCCTGCTGCCAACCAGCGGCGGGAAGGTGCACCGGGTACCGGTGGTGGGTTCCGTCACCATGGACATGTCGATGATCGACCTCACCGACACGGACGCCGCCCTCGGCGACGAGGTGGTGCTCCTCGGTCGCCGCGGCGACCAGGCGATCACCGCCTGGGACCTGGCAGACGCCGCCGGCACCATCCCCTGGGAGCTGCTCTGCCTCCTCGGCCTCCGGATGCCGCGGCGCTACCGCTCCAGAGGGCGTTGCGAAGAACTCTCCGCCCGCTTTTCCGGCAGCCGGGGACAGGGCCTGTGGTGACTCACGCCGTCACCGAGATCGGGCGCATGTTCTTGATGCTCGGTCAGGTGCTGCGCTGGACGCCGCGGCGCCCCTGGGAGGTGCGGGAGCTACTGCGCCAGATGGTCAAGGTGGGGGTGGACTCGATTCCGGTGGTGCTGTTGACCGCCATGTTTACCGGCATGGTGTTGGCCCTCCAGACCTTCAACACCCTACAGCGCTTCAACGCCGAGGGCTTCGTGGGCTCGCTGGTGGCGTTGTCGATGGTGCGCGAGCTGTCGCCGGTGATCGGTGGCCTGATCGTCGCCGGCCGCTGTGGCTCGGCGATGGGCGCGGAGCTGGGCACCATGCGGGTGACGGAGCAGATCGACGCTCTGGAGGTGATGGCCACCAACCCGGTCCACTACCTGGTGGTGCCGCGGGTGTGGGCCACCACCCTGACCCTGCCGATGCTGGTGGCGATGGGCAACGCTGTCGGAATCTGGGGCGGCTACCTGATCGCGGTGGTGCTGCTGGGCGCCAATCCGGTGACCTACCTGGAGAACACCTTCCGGTTCCTGGAACTGAACGACCTTCTCTCCGGCCTGTTGAAGGCAGCGGTCTTCGGGTTGCTGATCGCGCTCATCGGCTGCCAGAAGGGGTACTACACCACCGGCGGCGCCGAGGGCGTCGGCCGGGCGACCACCCAGGCGGTGGTGATGGCCTCCATCGCCATCCTGTTCGCCGACCTGCTGCTCACCAAGCTCCTGTTCTGATGCCGCTCTTGCGATGACGACGGAAACCTCCCAGGACATCACCGCTGCCGACGCCCCGGTCAAGATCCGGCTCTCCGGCCTGCGCAAGTCTTTCGGCGACAAGCAGGTGTTGAAGGGACTCGACCTGGACATCCGAGAGGGCGAATCGCTGGTGATCATCGGCGGCTCCGGCAGCGGCAAAAGCGTGTTGCTCAAGCACATCATCGGCCTCCTCCAGCCGGACGACGGCACGGTGGTGGTGGACGGCGTGGACCTCGCAACCCTCGACGGACGCGACTTGACGCAGTTCCGCCAACGCTACGGCATGGCCTTCCAGGAGGGCGCCCTGTTCGACTCCATGACGGTGTTCGAGAATGTCGCCTTTCCGCTGCGCCGACGGCGCGAACTGCCGCGGCAGGAGATCGACCGGCGAGTGTCCCGCTGCCTCGACCTGGTGCGCCTCGAAGGGGTGGACGACAAGATGCCCGGCCAGCTATCCGGCGGGATGCGCCGGCGGGTCGGCTTCGCCCGGGCCATCGCCCTGGAGCCTCAGATCGTGCTGTTCGACGAGCCCACCACCGGCCTCGACCCGATCACCACGGCGTTGATCGACGAGGTGATCCTCGCCATGCTCGATCGCCTCGGCTCGACCGCCGTCACCATCACGCACGACATGACCAGCGCCTTCCGCATCGCCGACCGCATCGGGCTGCTGCACCGGGGGGAAATCGTCGCCCTGGACGAGCCCGAGGCGTTTCGCCGGCATCCGGACCCACGCGTTCAGCAGTTTATTCACGGCGAGGTCGACGAAGCCTTCGCCGCCTCTCCGCAGCGCTAGCGGAGAAGGAAGGAACACCCGAAAAGGGGAAATCGATGTCCCAGGCACTCAAGGTCGGCATCTTCGCCACCCTCGCACTGATCGTTCTCGGCTATTTCGTCCTCAAGATCGAAGACTGGAACGTCTTCGGGCCGGAAGGACAGGAGGTCGACGCCCTGTTCGACTCCGTCGCCGGCCTCGACGACAAGGCCGCCGTGCGCATCGCCGGCGTACGGGTTGGAAGGATCGACGGCATCAACCTCGAAGGACGCAAGGCCCGGGTCCACCTGCTCCTCGATCAGCCGGTGGACTTGACGGTGGGCACCGAAGCGCACATCTCGAGCCTCGGACTGCTGGGGGACAAGTACGTCGAGCTGGTGCTCGGCCCCCTCGGCGCGCCGTCGCTACCGGCGGGAGAGACCCTGCCGGGGGTCACGCCGCCGTCCTTCGACGACGCCATGGCAAAGCTTGGCGAAATCGGCGATTCGATCCAGAACGTCACCGATTCCCTCGCCGGTCCCGGCGGCAGCGGGTCTTTGAATCGTCTGCTCGACAACTTGGAAGCGACCACCGCGGAGATCCGCCTGCTGGTGGCCGACAACCGGGCCCAGATCCGCGGCACCATCGAGAACTTCGAGAGCGCCAGCGGCACCCTGGCGACGGAGCTGCCGCGCCTGTCGGACAAGATCGCCACGTTGGTGGACTCTCTCAATCAGGTCGTCGCGGAGAACCGCGATCAGCTCGCCGGCAGCCTCCAAAACATCGAAACCCTGAGCGCCAGCCTGCAAACGTCCGCCGACAACTTGGGCGTCATCACCGGCCGCCTGGAGCGCGGCGAGGGCACCCTCGGCAAGCTCCTAACCAGCGACGAGATGCACGACGACATCACCTCCACCCTGGGGTCCATCGAGGGCGGGGTGGCGACCCTGTCGGACACCCTTGGCCGGGTGGGGGACCTGAAGCTCGACCTCGACGCCGGCGGCTACTACCTGACGGATCCGGGCGAAACCCAAGGCGGCCTCGCCATCGAACTGGATCCGGGCCGGGAATCCAATCGCCTGTACAAAGTGGCGCTGATCGACACCCGCACCGGCGACCGCTTCAAGAAGACCCAGGAGATCACCGAAACGCTGCCCGACGGCACCGTCGAGCGACGCACCATCGAGACCATCACCACCGAGGACGAAGCGGTGTTCTCGGCCCTCCTGGGCCTGCGGCTGCGCAACGAATCCCGCCTGTGGGCTGGGCTGATCGAGGACGAATTCGGCGTCGCCCTCGAGGTTCCGGTGCCGCGCCTCAACCGCCGCCTGTGGCTCGACTTCCAGGCCTTCGACTTCAACCGCGACGAGGACCGCGACCCCCACCTGCGCCTCACCACCCGCTTCTTCGTCAACGACAACCTGTACCTGATGGGCGGCTACGACGATCCTCTGGAGAGCGACCGCGACAGCTTTTTCTTGGGCGGCGGCGTGCGCTGGAACGACGACAACTTGAAGTACCTGCTGGGCAGCGTACCTTCGGGGTTCTAGCCCGCCGGTGACAAGTGCGGTTCCTTACCCGTAATCCGCCGGAACGCCTCCAGATACCGCTCCCGGGTCCCCGCCAACACCTCCGGTGGCAGTTTCGGCGGGGCAGAGGCTTTGTCCCAGTCGGTGGTATCGAGCCAGTTGCGGACGAACTGCTTGTCAAAAGAGGTGGGCTCTTCGCCGGGGGTCCAGCGGTCCGCTTCCCAGTAGCGGGAGGAGTCCGGGGTGAGCACTTCGTCGATCAGGAGGATTTCGCCATCGAGCAGCCCGAACTCGAATTTGGTGTCCGCCAGCAGGATGCCCTGCTTCGCCGCATGCTCGGCACCTTGGCGATAAAGGTCCAGGGTGAGATTGCGCAGGCGGGTGGAGAGATCGGAGCCAAGGGCGTCGGCCATCACCGCGAAGGAGACGTTCTCGTCGTGCCCCTCCTCGGCCTTGGTGGCCGGGGTGAAGATGGGCTGCGGCAAGCGATCTGCGCGGCGTAGGCCCGGCGGCAGCGGCAGGCCGCAAACGGTGCCGCCGGCCACGTACTCCCGGTAGCCGCTGCCGGCCAGATAGCCGCGGGCGACGCATTCGAAGGGGATGACCTCTGTCTTCTGGACCCACGCGGCCCGGCCGCTGACGGCCCGCGCCACCTCCGCCGGCAGGTCGTTCTCCGCTTCGTCCAGCAGGTGGTTCGGCACCACGTCGGCGAGGCGGCGGAACCAGAAGGTGGAGATCTGATGCAGGATCTTGCCCTTGTCCGGAATGCCCGGCGAGAGCACCCAATCGTAGGCCGAGATGCGATCCGTCGCCACCAGCAGCAGCCGGTCACCCAGGTCGTAGATGTCGCGTACCTTGCCGCGCCGAGGCGACGGCAGGCCGGGGAGGTCGGTGGTCAGAATCGCACGGCTCATGGGGATTCCTCTTTGCCCGCGGTCGTTCGCAAGGCGTTTTGGCAACGGGGTTTCACGCTCCCGGCGTCATGAAACGCGCGGCGTCCCGCAAGGAGCGGTGGCCGGTCTCCTCCAGTTCCACCCCTTCCCAGCGGGCGCCGTCGACCACCTCGTAGACCGGCTCTTCACCCAGGCCCTTGAGGTGCGCCCGGCCGAGGTGTCGGATGCCGATCCGCTGGGCCGGCTCGCCTTCCAGGTCGACCACCACGTACCGGCGGCGTCCGTCCTCGGCGCGCAGCACCTTGACCACGCCGGCCTGGGAGAGGGCGGAATCGATCTGCTCGACGTAGGCGTCCGTCGCCACAATGCCCTCGTTGACCAGGTGGCCGCTGGAGTTGATGTAGGAGTAGAAGCGGCGCTTCTTCTCATGGCGCTCGGCCTCGCCGACATCGCGCTTCAGGAGGGGGGAGAAGAAGCGGTGAACCGTCGCCTCCGGGTACCCCTGGCTCACCAGCATGTTCTGGATCTCGTCGATCTCTTTGGTCGACTTGCCGGAGATCAGGCGGGTCAACTCCACCACTCCGTGGCCGAAGAATTCATAGCGATCCTTGCCGCTGGCCCCGAAGCCGATCGGCAGCAGGCGGTAGGAACCGAAGTTGAGAGCGATCCGCACCCCGCGATCGAAAGGCAGGCCCTTGTCCACCGCCTCGCCGTAGGCGCGCTGGATCAACACCGCACCGGCGAGCACCGACAGGCAGTGGCGGCCGGAATAGAAGGCGCCGTCGCCCAGGTACTTTTCGAGCTGCAGCCGGTGGGAGCGCGCGAGCGCGTTGATCTGCCGCTGGAAGGTGAAGATCTTGCGGAAGGACTCGTCCTGCAGGCCGCTACCGGCCCGGCGAATGACCGCCACCACCTCGGAGAAGTCCGTCAGGTCGTAGATCAAGCCGAAGCGCTGCACCAGTGGCTCGACCACCCAAGGAGCCAGAAAGTCGAGCGGCCGGGTGGCCGACGACAGCACCAGGTGGCGCCGGCCGGGCAGGGCGCCGGCGCCGCCCTCGGCGCGGTGGACCAAGCGTCCCTGATCTTCCACCACCGGCACCAGAAAACGCCGTAGGGTGTGGATGACCTCGAACTCTTTGAGCTTGAGGAGGAGGGATTCCCACAGCGCCACCCCCGGATCGTCGAGCAGTCGCCGGCTCGGGTAGTCGGAACGTTCCGACAGAAAACGCACGTAGCCCGGCGTGATCAGCAATTCTCGGCCGCGATCGGCCGGGTCCGGCTCGCCGGTATTGCTCGGCAAGGGCGAACGGCGGAGCAGATTGCGGACCACGCTCTGCAGGTTCGCATCGTTCTGCAGGCGTCCTTCGTTCCAGCCGGCGAGGTCCCGCAGTCGCCGCAAGAGGTCCCGTCCATCGATCCGCAGGCAGCCGTGAAAGTAGCTGGCGAGTTCTTCGAGTCCCGGTCCGATGTGGTCTTCGGTCAACAGCAGCACGTTGTCCCGGAATCGATTGAGCAACCGGGGAAACAAGTCCAGCTCATCGGAATCGGTGCGTCCAGCCAGGCGGTGGGCCAGTTCGTAGGTTTCCGCAAAGACAAAATCCAGGTAGCGATCGAGCACCCGAAACTTGATGCTGTCGCCATAGCGCCGGCCGATTTCCGTGTCGAGGCGCAGCAAACGGCGTGGAGAGTCCTTGAGCAGCCGGGCGATCTCCACCGAATGGTGCAGCCAGAAGATCGAAGGAAAGCTGCGCCCGTAGCTCGAAAGGGAAACGTTTTCCACCACCCGGGCGAGGAGCGCCCGGTAGCGTTCCCAGGCCGCGCCGTGGACTTTGCGATCGAAGGAACGCCGCTGGTAGACCGCCACCTGAACCTTTTCTTCGGCGGCGAGGAACTCTCCAAGGGCCTCCGTCAACCGCCGCATGGCGGGGGACAGGAGCACCGGGAAGCCGAGGATGGGAGTGGCTTCTTCGTCTTCCAGGAAAATGTGCTGCGGCCGCGGCAGGAAGGTCCGCAGATCGGGCATCAGATCGCCGATCTCCTCGGCCTCCGGGCGCAGGAAATTGAAGGGGCCCGGATACAGCTCGAGAAGGTCGTCGGGAGTCATGGAATTGGACCGAGAAGAGATGGCTAGCGTACACCATCGGCGAGCAGGCGAGGGTATGAAGGGAAACGGAATTGCGCGCCGGAACCGTCGTAGAACCAGGCGGCCGGAACCTTGCCGGCGCCTGGTAGACTCCCGCGTCGGACCTTGACAGTTCTTGGAGAGATGACTGAATGAGCGGGCTACCGCGCCTTACGATCGCCGCACGGGATCGCGCGCCGGGTGATTCTCTGGCCGCGGGATGTTTCGAGGATCGAGAACTCGACCTCAGAGGACTGGACCGAGGGCTGGCCGGAAGCCTCTCCGGACTGCACCAACGAGCCGGCTGGAAGGGGCGTGAGGACCAGCGCCTCGCCACCCTACACGGGAACCTGGCGGTTTCCCTCGGGGGCCTCGGCAAGGCCGGCGATCTGACGCCCCAGCGCCTCGTCCGTTGGCTCACCGAGACGGTGGATCTGGCGCGGACGAACGGCGCCGAACATCTCTCCATCCTGCTGCCGCATCACCCCCAAACCCTCGGCCGCGCAGCGATTTCACGAGTGCTGCGAGCAGTTCCCCTGGCCGCCTATCGCTTCGATCACTACCGCAGCCCCGGCCGCGACGGCAAGACACCGCGCGGCCGGGGTCGCCTCGGCGAGATATCGGTGATTCCTCCGCGGGGCGAGGAAGACGCCTACCGGCGTGAAGCATCGACCGCCATCGCCGTCGCCGAAGGGGTCGCCCTAGCCCGCGACCTCGGCAACACGCCGGCCAGCGACGCCCATCCGGGTTGGATCGAGGACCGCGCCCGCGCCCTGGCCGCCGACGCCGGCCTGGAGATCACCGTCCTCGAGGGTGACGAACTCGCCGAACGCGGCATGGGCGGGCTGCTGGCGGTGGGCAGGGGTTCGCCGCACCCCCCGCGGCTGGTGCGGCTCGACTGGAAGGCGCCGGCCGCCGGCGAGGACACGCCGACGCTGGCGGTGGTGGGCAAGGGAGTGACCTTTGACACCGGCGGCATCTCCCTCAAGCCGCCGACGGGTATGGACGAGATGAAGTTCGACAAGTGCGGCGCCTGCGCCGCCATCGCCCTGGCTCACACCGTCGCCTCGCTCGATCTGCCGATTCACCTCAAGGTCTACGCGCCGCTGGCCGAGAACATGCCCGACGGGCGCTCCTATCGGCCCGGCGACATCGTGCGCTGCTATAACGGCAAGACCGTCGAGATCATCGACACCGATGCCGAGGGCCGGATGATCTTGGCCGATGCCCTGGCCTGGGCGGTCGACGAGAAGCCCGACGCCCTGCTCGAAATGTCCACCCTCACCGGCGCCTGCGTGATCGCCCTCGGCTACGAAGCGGCCGGCCTCTACACCCCCGACGACGCCTTGGCGGCAGAGCTACAGGCCGCCTCCATCGCCAGCGGAGAACGCCTCTGGCGCCTTCCCCTGTGGCCGGAGCACGTCGAACAGATGAAGGGCGTGCACGCCGACCTCAAAAACGCCGGCCCGCGCTGGGGCGGGGCCAATACCGCCGCCGCCTTCCTGTCGCAGTTCGTCGGCGACTTGAAGCGCTGGGCCCATCTGGACATCGCCGGCGTCGCTCACGTCGGCCACGACCAGGAGGAGCATCCCGGCGCGACCGGCTACGGCGTGTCGCTGGCCACGGAATGGATTCGCGCCTCGATCCCGGGCTAACCCCCGGATCGCCGACGCCGGCCGCCTCGGTGCTGCGGGTGGAGGGCCTGTCCGTCGCCGTGCCCTCGGAAAGAGGGCCGAAACCGGTGGTGCGGAATGTCTCGCTCTCCCTGGCCGCCGGCGAGATGGTCGGTCTGGTAGGGGAGTCCGGTTGCGGCAAGACCATGAGCGTACTGGCCCTCGCCGGCCTGCTGCCGCCGGGTATCGAAGTCACCGGCGGGCGCATTCTGGTCGGCGACGAGGAAATCCAATCTCTGCCGCCAGCAGCGCGGCGGCGCCTGCTCGGCCGGCGCATCGGCATGGTCTTCCAGGAACCCGCGTCGGCGCTCAATCCGTCGTTGACCATCGGGTTTCAGCTCGTCGAGGCGGTGCGGATCCACCGCGCCCTCTCCAGGACCGAGGCGGCGGACGAGGCGGTGCAGTTGTTGGAGCAGGTCGCCATGCCCGCACCCAGGCAACGCCTGCGCCTCTATCCCCATCAGCTCTCCGGCGGCCAGGTGCAGCGGGTCACCCTGGCGATGGCGCTGGCCGGCAAACCCGAGGTCTTGCTCGCCGACGAGCCGACCACCGCCCTCGACGTCACCGTGCAGGCACAAATCCTGGATCTGCTGCAGATCCTGCGCGCCCGTTTAGGCCTGGCGGTGCTGCTGGTGACCCACGACTTAGCGGTGGTGGCCGAGAGTTGCGACCGGGCCTTGGTGCTCCATGCCGGCGAAGTCGTGGAGGAGGGACCGGTGCGGTCTCTCCTGGACCGGCCCCAGCACCCGTACACCCGGAGCCTAGTGGCGGCCTATCCGGAACTCGGTCGAGGAACGTCGGACCCGGTCGCTTCGGCAGCGCGACGCAAGGCGGACGCCGAGAAGCCTCTGCTGCGCGCCCGGGGCCTAGCCAAGACCTACCGTCCACCCGGCGGAGACCGGGTACGGGCACTGCGCGGCGTAGATCTCGACGTTTTCGCCGGACGCACTCTGGCGGTGGTGGGGGAGTCCGGTTGCGGCAAGTCCACCCTCGCTCGCTGCCTGGTCCGCTTGGACTCTCCGGATGCGGGCTCGATCGCCCTGGACGGCGAGGATCTCCTCGCCCTGGATGGCGCCGAGCTACGCCGCAGGCGGCGCGACTTCCAGCTCGTCTTCCAGGATCCCGGCGGGTCCCTCGACCCACGCATGCGCATCGGTTCCTCACTCGAAGAGCCGTTGCGGATCCATCGGCTGGCCTCGAAGGCGGAGCGACCGTCGCGCCTGCGCGACTTGCTTGCCGAGGTCGGATTGCCGGCGGAGATCGTCGACCGATTTCCCCATCAGCTCTCCGGCGGCCAGCGCCAGCGCGTCGCCATAGCCCGTGCCCTGGCCTGCGAACCACGCCTCCTGGTGGCCGACGAACCGGTGTCCGGCCTCGACGTCTCCCGGCAGTCCCAGATCATCGATCTGCTCGTCGACCTGCAGCGGCGCCGGGGGCTGGCTCTGGTGTTGATCGCCCACGATCTGGGCCTGGTGGAGAGTGCCTCGCAGGATGTGGTCGTGATGTATCTCGGCCGGGTGGTCGAGCGAGGACCCACGGCCACCGTCTTTCGGTCTCCGCAGCATCCCTACACGGCGGCCCTCCTCGAATCGGCGCCCCGTTTGTATCGGGCCTCTGCCGGGCTGGCCGACGGAGACCGCCAGCGGACGGACCCTGACCCTGTGCAGTGAGATCCCCGATCCACCGAATCCGCCTGCCGGCAGTGCCCTGCCACCCGCACCCTGCCCCGGTAACGGCATCGCCGGACACCTGTCTCTAGGAGCCCGTTGCGACCGTCCTGTGGGCCGCGCGCATGGGTCTTATGGCGCTCCGGCAAGACGCGACGAGGAGGCGATGCTGAGCCCTCGTTGACGAGGAGCAACGCCGCCGCAGCGCCATAACCCCCATGCGCCCTTCGGGTTGGGGCGGCTTGCCCCGCTGGCTGCGTTGTCGAAGCTCAACGATGGACACCGCATCGCCTGCGCTTCGACGCCTTGCCAACGAAGGCAAGGCGCTCCCAACGCGGCCCCGCAGGACGGTCGCAGCGGGCTCCCCAGGAACATTTACACCCTGACCATCGTAGGATGGAACGAGCGGTGGAGAATGCGGTGGAGAATGCCGCACCCGAATCAAAAGAAACCGATAGAACGCGCGACCTTGATCGATAAGGGGATTCCTATGACTCAGCTCGAGAGCCACCGGCGTTGGAGAACGGCTCTGATTCTCGCGACAGTACTCTGTGTCGGCTCGGCGGCCGCCGCTAGCTCCCCATTGCGCCCCCTGCGCACGGTCCTCGGCGAGGCTTCCGAGGTGCCTCAGATCGTGATCGACGGTGACCAGGCGCTGCTCACCCTGGACGACGCCATCGAGATCGCCCTGGAGCAAAACCTCAGCCTGGAGCTGCAGCGCTACGACCGCACCTCCGCTCTCTGGCGGATCGAAGGCGCCAAGGGAGTTTTCGACCTCGGCACCTCCCTCTCCGCCGGATTTCAGAGCAGCAAGAACCCGTCTTCGTCGCAGCTCGACGGTGCCGCGGTGCTCGATCGGGACGATCGCGATCTCTCCATCCAGCTCAACCAGCTCACGCCTTACGGCGGCGTCGGCTCCTTCGGCCTGTTCACCAACCGCAACTCGTCGAACAGTACCTTTTCGTTGATCGATCCGAGCCTCTCCGCTTCGACCTCGATTTCCTACCGCCAGCCGCTGCTGCGCGGCTTCGGCGCCCTCTCGACCAAGCGCTCGATCCTGCAGGCGCGGATCACCAGCGATCGCAGCGGCAAGCTGTTCGAGCAGGAGGTGACCTCGGTCATCCAGCAGGTGCAGCAGGCCTACTGGGCGCTGGTCGATGCGCGAGAGCAGCTCACCGTGGCCGAGGAGGGTCTGGCCCTGGCCATCGAGCTCGACGAGCGCAACCGGGTGCAGGTGGACGTCGGTACCCTGGCGCCCATCGAGCTGGTGCAGAGCGAGGCGACGGTGGCCACCCGCCAGGAGGGCATCATCACCGCCCGCACCGCCGTCGGCGACGCCGAAGACCAGCTCCTCCAGCTTTTGAACATCGATCCCGGCGCTCTCTGGGACATGGATCTGGTGCCGCAAACGGAACCGGAAGTCGTGGATGTCGAGGTGGACGTGGACGCCGCCCTCGAAGCGGCCTACCAAAACCGGCCGGAGATGCGGATTTCCGATCTCGACATCGAATCTTTGGAAATCGAATCGGCCTTCTTTCGGCGCGAGAGGCTGCCTTCGTTGGACGTTACCGTGACCTATGGAACCGTCGGCCTCGGTGGCCGGAGCAGCGTGCAGGATCCGGAAACCGGGGACCTGCGGGTGGTGGACGAAGACCTTATCGATGCCCTCGACGAAGCGGTGAGCCGGGACTTCGACTCGATCGGAATGCGTCTGGACGTTTCGTACCCGCTCCAGAACCGAGCGGCGCGCGCCAACAGCGCCACCGCGGACCTCGACCTGGAGCGCGCCCGCACCGATCAGGATCGCCTGCGGCTGCAGATTCGCACCGAAGTGCGCGCCGCCGCGCGCCGACTGGAGAGCGCCGTGCAGCGAATCGAAACGGCCCGCGCTTCGCGCAGCGCCCAGGAACGCAACCTCGAAGCGGAACAAAAACGCTACGAGAACGGTATGTCCACCAGCTACCAGGTCACCGAGATCCAGGAGGATCTCACCCTTGCCCGCAGCCGCGAGGTGAGCGCCATCACCGAGTACCGTAACGCTTTGACCGAACTCTACCGGGCGACTGGTCAACTGCTGGAGGAGACCGGCGTCGAACTGCTGGAGGGAAGCCTATGAACGTTGCCGAACCGAGTTCTGGTGGAGACGCCATCGGATCGCGCCTGATCACCGTCCTGACCTCGCCCACGGAGACCTTCCGCAAGGTGGCCGCCAAGCCGCGCTGGTGGGTGCCGCTGCTGTTCCTGATGATCGCGGCCGTCGTGCTGCAGGTCGCCGTCCATCACCAGACGGACTACCGACAGGTGATGGAAGACCAGATGGCGAAGCAAAGCTCCGCCTCCATGACCGAACAGCAGATCGAGACGGCGGCGGAAATCCAAGAGAAGTTCGGCGCCGCCTTCGCCTTCATCGGCGCCATCTTCGCCGCCATCGTGATGCTGATCATCGGCCTCCTGTACTGGGTGATTTTGAAACTCGCCGGTAGCGAAATGACCTACCCGCAGAGTTTGGCGACCCATCTCTACGGCGCCGTGCCGGCGGTCCTCGGAATGCTGATCGCGGCGCCCATCGTGTGGTTCGGAGGCGAACTGACGACGGAGCAGATCACCACCCGATCGTTCATGAGTTCAAGCCTCGCCTTTCTCGCGCCGGAAGGGGCGAGTTCGAAGCTGGTCGCCTTGCTGGCGAGCGTCGAGTTCTTCACCATCTGGTCGGTGATCCTCACCGCCATCGGCTTCCAGGTGGTGGCCAAGGTGTCGAAGGGCGCCGCCTGGGGCGCCGTGCTGCTGCTGACCGCCCTCGGCATCGCCGTGCGCGTGCTGTTCGCCTAGCCTGGGTCGCTCTCCATGAAGAAAGTTCTGATCGGGGCAGGGATCTTCGCCGTTCTGGTGGTCATCGTCATCGCCAGCCTGCGGGGCAAGGAGCCGAGCGGCAAAGAAGTGCGCACGGAGACCGTCGAGGTCGAAGATATCGCTTTGCGAGTGAAGGCCAGCGGTGAAATCGATCCGCGGGTGCAGGTGAAGATCTCGGCGCCGGTGATCGGCCGGATCGAGAAACTGCACGTGGAGGAGGGCGACGTCATCGAGGCCGGGGAACCCTTCCTCGAACTCGAGCGCGAGGCCTTCCTGGCCGCCCGCGATCAGTGGCGGGCGCAGCTCCGCAGCGCGCAAACGGCGGTGCGCCGGTCGGAGATCGAGCTGGAGGACGCGCGGCTCAAGGAAAGGCGCTTCGACCGCCTGGGTACCGAGGGCATTGTCAGCGCCGAACAGCGGGAGGCTTCGGCGCTGTCGGCCGCTTCGGCCGCCCTCGCCCTCGATCAGGCGCGGGACGCCGTGCGCCAGGCCCAGGCCAACCTCACCAAGGCCCAGGACGACCTCACCAAGACCACCATCTTCGCGCCGCTTTCCGGCCGGGTGATCGAACTCAACGCGGAGGAGGGAGAGGTGGTGGTCTCCGGCACGATGAACAATCCGGCGTCGGTGATCGGCACCATCGCCGACCTGTCGGAGATTCTGGCGGTGGTGGAAGTGGACGAAACAGAGATTGTCGACGTCGCCCTCGGCCAGGACGTGACCATCGAGGTGGACGCGGTGCCGGACCACGAATACCACGGTCGAGTGGTCGAGATCGGCAGTTCCGGCTTCACCCCCCATCGCGGCCAGGACGTGATCTATTTCCGCGTCAAGATCCTGCTCGAAGACGCCGACGAACGGCTCCGCCCGGGCATGTCCGCCCGGGCGGACGTGGTCGCCAAAGTGCATTCGGATGTGCCGATCGTACCGATCGAAGCGGTGGTCGAGCGCGATGACCCGGAGCGCGACGGGGAAGGGCGCAAGGTGGTGTACTCCTTCGACGAGGGGGCCGCCGTCGAAGTCCCTGTTTCCACCGGCATCGCCAATACCACCCAGGTCGAGATCACCGCCGGCCTCTCCGGCGGCGAGTCGGTGATCGTCGGTCCCTACCGCACCCTCAAGGATCTCGAGGACGGCGATGTGGTGCGTTTGGCGCGGAACGACGGCGAAGACGACGCCGAGAAGGCCGCACCGGAAGACTCGCCGGCGGAAGAAGAGACGGACGACTCGTGAGCCTGATCGAGATCAGCGACGTCCACAAGGTCTACCAGATGGGCGAGGTCGAAGTGCGTGCCCTGGACGGCATCGACTTGACCATCGAGCGCGGCGAGTACCTGGCGATCATGGGCGCTTCGGGCAGCGGCAAGTCCACCCTGATGAACCTCCTCGGCTGCCTCGACACGCCGACCTCCGGCAGCTATCGCCTCAACGGCGTGGCGGTGGAGGAACTGGAGGATGAGGACCTGGCGGCGATCCGCAACCAGGAGATCGGCTTCGTCTTTCAGACCTTCAATCTGCTGGCCCGCACCAGCGCCCTGGCCAACGTCGAGCTGCCGCTGATCTATGCCGGCTCCTCGCGCAAGGAGCGCCGCCAGCGGGCCCTCGACGCCCTGGAGCGGGTGGGCCTGGGGGATCGCGTGGACCACCAGCCGAACGAACTCTCCGGCGGCCAGCGGCAGCGCGTCGCCATCGCCCGGGCGCTGGTCAACGGCCCCTCCATCCTGCTCGCCGACGAGCCGACCGGGAACCTCGACACCCGCACCTCGGAAGAGATCATGATCCTATTCGACGCCCTCCACCAGGCCGGCAACACCGTCATCCTGGTCACCCACGAGGACGACATTGCCGAGCACACCCACCGCCAGGTGGTGCTGCGGGACGGCAGAATCCTCACCGACCATGCGCTGCAACCGGCGGGCGCGCCGGCCGGCGGATGAGCTAGTCATCCATGCTCTGGCTAGAAAACTTCGTCCTCGCCTTTGGCGCGCTGCGGGCCCCGGATATTCAGGGGGGCTGGGCGCCCCCCTCGACGCGAAAAAGCGCGGTTTTTCGCGCCTCACCCCCGTCCTCGGCGGGCCTATCGCCGCCCCGCCGCCGAGCCCTGCCGGGCTCGGTTGTTGGCTGCCTTGACGACCCTGTGGAGTGTCCTGAGTGCTCTGGTTAGAAAACTTCGTCGTCGCCTTTGGCGCGCTGCGGGCCAATAAGATGCGCGCCGTGCTCACCACCTTGGGCATCGTGATCGGCGTAGCGGCGGTGATCGCCGTGGTGTCCATCGTCCAGGGCCTTCAGTTCCTGGTGGTGGGGCAGCTCCAGGACGTCGGCGCCACCTACCTGCGGGTGCTGCCCCGGATCGCCTTCGTCGCGCCAGGGCAGGTCAGCCGGCCGGTGCTGCTGACCAATGAAGACGTCGAGGCCATCGCCCGGCAGGTGCCGGACATCGACGCCATCTCACCCCTTGTCTTCGGCAACGAAACCCTCAAGTACAAGGAGCTCCAGTACCGGCCCACCTTCGTCGCCGGCACCGATGAGAGCTGGCAGGAGGTGGTCAATCAGTACGTCGCCCGCGGGCGGTTCTTCTCTACCGTCGACGTGCAGCGGCGCCGCAAGGTGGCGGTGGTAGGGCAGACGGTGGTGGAAGAACTCGAACTCGGCGACGACCCGGTGGGCAAGGAGATCTACATCGGCTCCGTGCCGGTGACGGTGATCGGGGTGATGGAGGAAACCGGCCAGACCCTCGGCCAGGATGGCGACGACATGGTGATTGTGCCCTTCCAAACCTCTTTGACCCTGTTTGGCCGGCGCGCCGCCGACCAGGTGCAGGTGCACGTGCGGGTGAGCGATACGGGAGCCATCGAGGGGGTGCGGGACCGCATCCGCCGGTTGCTCCGCCAGCGCCACGAGCTCGGCGACGAGGACGCCGACGACTTCCAGATCCAGACCCAGGACGACATTCTCGACCTCTTCACCTCGATCCTCGGCGGCGTCACGGCGGTGGTGGCCGGCGTGGTGAGCGTGGCCCTGGTGGTCGGCGGCATCGGCATCATGAACATCATGCTGGTGTCCGTCACCGAACGCACCCGGGAGATCGGTCTGCGCAAGGCGGTGGGCGCCCGCAAGCAGGACATCATGATGCAGTTCTTGATCGAGGCGATCGCCCTTTCCTTCGTCGGCGGGGCCCTGGGGGTGGCCCTCGGCTTCGGCCTGGGCGCGGCGGTGACCGCCCTGGTGCCGATCGACCTGCCGCCGGCCCACGTCCCGTTTTGGGCCGTCGCCCTGGCCTTCGGCTTCTCGGCGGTCGTCGGGGTGTTCTTCGGCATCTACCCGGCCGGCAAGGCCGCCGCCCTCGATCCGATCGAAGCGCTGCGCTACGAGTAGTGCGCCCGCCGCGGGCTGGAGCGAGTCACAGTCCTAGGAAGCCTTCCTTCTGCGAAAGTAGGCACCCGCGCCCTGGTGCAGGGCGACCATCGCGCGCGGCAGATCGTTTTCCGGCAGCAGCATCAGGTGGACGCCGCCGCCTTTCTCGGCGAGCGGCGTCACCCCCACCCGCGCCAGAATTTCGTTCAGCTCCGGTCCTCCGAAAGGCGAGCTGAGGGCGGCGAGGAGAGACACCGGCACCGCCGTCCGGGGTCCGCTCCTAGCCGCCTGCACTTCGAGGGTGCGCACCCGCACCGCCTCGCCATTCGGGCGGAAGAGGACGAGAGCGCCGTCGTCCGGCCCATCGCTCTGGAAGTAGGCTCGACAGGTCGCCAAGGCGAGGCCCTGGATGCGGTCGGGACCGTCCAGCACCCGCGTGCCCGGAGCGGCCGGCCGAAAGGTGTTGCGCAGGTGGATCGGGATTGCGAGGTTCTTGAGCGGCCGCGGCGTCCTCCGGTCCAGGACTTTGGCCCCGAAGCGCGCCAGTTGCTCCGCCTCCCGGTAGGACACCGCCGGCAGCGTCGCGGCCCGCGGCACCCAGCGCGGGTCCGCCGCCAACAGGCCGTCGACATCGCTCCAGATTTCCAGCCGCTCCGCCCCCAAGGCGGCCGCCACCAGTGCCCCGGAGTAGTCCGAGCCACCGCGGCCAAGGGTCGTCCGGCGGCCTCGCCGGTCGACCCCGAGGAAACCCGGCAGAAGCAGGACCGAGCCGGAGCTGAAGCTTTGTGCCGCCAGGGGCAAGAGAAACTCTCGGGTGGGCATAGCGAGGGGCCGGGCGTTGCCAAAGGTCGAGTCGGTGCGGATCGGCGCCTCGTCAGAGGTCGTCACCGTGATGCCGGCGGTATCCAGCAGGGCAGCCATCACGGTCACCGAGGCGCGCTCGCCGATGGACAACACCCGATCTCGAGACTCGCGCCTGCGCAGGTCTTCGGGCTCTCGCCGCAGCACTTCCTTCAGTTCCTCGAACAGCTCGCCTAGCGGCTGCGCGACGGCGTCGGATGGGGCCGCGCCGAGGGATTCGGTCAACGCCCGCAGATGCACTGCCCGCAGGGCCTCGTCGAGGCCGCGGCCTCCCATCTCGACGGCGGCGGCGAGGTGATCCGTCACCCCGCCCAGAGCGGAGACCACCACTGCGACGGGTCCGCGGCGGTAGGACCGTTCGATGATCGCCAGGGCGTTGCGGCGACCCTCCGTCGAGGCGAGGGACGAGCCGCCGAACTTCAGCACCCGAGGGGACGGCCCGGTCATGCCGCCGACCGGTCCCGCAGGCGAGCGCGGAAACGCCGCAAACGCTCGCCCAGAACCGCTCCTTCGGTGAGAAAGCCGTCGTGCCCGTGAAGGGACGAGAGCACCGCCAGCTCCGCCCGCGGCATGCCCGCCGCCAGCTCTTCCTGCTCGCGCGGCGGATAGAGCAGATCGCTGTCCACGGAGACCACCAGCGCCGGCTGCTGAATGGCCGCCAGGGCCGCCGCCACGCTGCCCCGTCCGCGTCCCAGGTCGTGCGAATCCATCGAGCGGGTGAGGGTGAGGTAGCTGTTGGCATCGAAGCGCCCAACCAGCTTGTTTCCCTGGTAGTCCAGGTAACTCTCGGCCTCGAAGTAGCCCGGCCGCCGCTGGTCGCGGCCGAAGCGCTCGAAACTCTCCCAGCTCCGGTAGGTGCACTGCGCGATCATCCGCGCCACGGCCAGGCCCTCGGCCGGCGGATCCTCCGGTGGATAGACCCCGCCGCGCCAGGCGGGATCCGCTTCGATCGCCCGGCGCTGGGCTCGCGACAGACCGATGCACCAGGGCGAGTGACGGGCGGAAACGCACAGCGGCGCCAGCGCCGCCACTCGCTCCGGGAACATCGCCGCCCACTCCAGCGCCTGCATGCCGCCCATCGAGCCGCCGATCACCAGGGCGAGGCGCTCGACTCCCAGATGGGACAGCAGTTCCGCCTGCAGGCGCACCATGTCGCGAATGGTGACGTCCGGAAAGTCGCGGCCCCAGCGGTTGGCCCAGCGCCCGGCCGGCGAAGGACCGCCGTCCGGGCGCTCGCTCGCCGGCCCGGTGGTGCCGTAGCAGCCGCCGAGGACATTGCTGGCGATCACAAAGTCCTGCGCCGGATCGAAGGCCCGGCCCTCGCCCAGCAACTCGGGCCACCAGGTGTCGACGTCGGCGCCGCCGGTCAGCGCGTGGCAGACCAACACCGCGTTCGAGCCGCTCGCATCGAGGCTTCCCCAAGTGCGGTAGGCCACCCGTAGCGGCGCCAACCGCTCGCCGGACTCCAGCTCGAGACCCCGCGGCAGATCAAAGACCTGGGTGGCGGCCGACACGGGGAAGGGCGCCAGGTCTGCCGCGGGACCGCTCCCGCGGTCCCCGGTCATGCCACCTGCCGTCCCGCCGCGGCCTCGAAAGCCTGGTCGAAATCCTCCCGAATGTCGTCGATGTGCTCGATGCCCACGGACACCCGAACCAGATCGGGAGTCACTCCGGTCGCCGCCTGTTCTTCGACGGAGAGTTGCTGATGGGTGGTGGTGGCCGGCTGAATCACCAACGTCTTGGCGTCGCCGACATTCGCCAGATGGCTCGCCAACCTGACGTTGTCGATGAACCGCTGCCCGGCCTCGGCGCCGCCCCGCACTCCAAAGGACAGCACCGCACCGAATCCGTGTTTCAGGTAGCACTTTGCCAGCTCGTGGCTCGGGTGCTGCGGCAGCCCCGGATAGCTCACCCAGGACACCGCCGGGTGGTCGTCCAGCCACTCAGCGAGGGCCAGGGCGTTGTCGACATGGCGCTGGACCCGCAGGGAAAGAGTTTCGAGGCCCAGCACAAAGTTGTAGGCGTTGAAGGGCGACAAGGCCGGCCCGAAGTCCCGCAGTCCCTCGACCCGCGCCCGAATGATGAAGGCGATGTTGCCGAAGGGGCCGTCGAAGCCGAAGGTGTCCCAGAAGGAAAGGCCGTGGAAGCCCGGCGAGGGCTCGGTGAAGAACGGGAAGTTGCCGTTCCCCCAGTCGAAACGCCCGGAGTCGACGATCAAGCCGCCGATCGAAGTGCCGTGGCCGCCGATCCACTTGGTCGCCGACGCCACCACAATGTCCGCCCCGTGCTCCAGCGGCCGGCAGAGATAGCCTCCGGCGCCGAAGGTGTTGTCGACAATCAGCGGAATGCCGCGCCGGTGGGCGGCCTCGGCCAGGGCCTCGAAGTCCGGCACATCGAAGCCCGGATTACCGATGGTCTCCACGAAGAAGGCCTTGGTGTTGTCATCGGCCAGGCGCTCGAATTCTTCCGGGTCGTCGTGCTTCTCGACGAAACGCACGTCAATCCCTAGCCGGGGGAGGGTCACCTTGAACTGGTTGTACGTGCCGCCGTAGAGCGAGCTGGACGACACGATGTTGTCGCCCTGCTGGGCGATGTTCGTCACCGCCAAAAACTGCGCCGCCTGGCCGCTGGCCGTCGCCAGCGCCGCCACACCGCCTTCGAGGGCGGCGATGCGCTGCTCGAAGACATCCGTCGTCGGGTTCATGATCCGGGTGTAGATGTTTCCGAACTCTTCGAGAGCGAAGAGGCGGGCGCCGTGGGCCGAGTCGTCGAAAGTGTAGGACGTCGTCTGGTAGATCGGCACCGCCCGGGAATTGGTGCCTGGCGCCGGTTCCTGGCCGGCGTGAACCTGCAGCGTTTCGAAGCGGTAGCCCGCCTTAGGATCGGCGGGAGGGTTGGAATCGCTCATCATTCTTCTCCTCGGCGGGCGAACCGCCTTCGCAGTCAGTGGGACTTCGCGCGACGGGGAGAATTCCTGAAAAGCAAGAACCCGCTCCGGCGTCGCCGTTGCGGGTCGAAAAAGGTTCTCGTGGAAGTCGTTCCTAGATCGTTCGAGAGGCTCTCACCCGCAGCGTGCATTGCCCATGGCAAGGCACATACAGGTGCAGCCCCTCGCGGCCCGAATCGCCGACGACGGGATAGCGCGCAACGCGAGCCGGTGAACTTCACCACGGGACCTCATGCGCGAAATCGTATAAGTGTAGATGTAGTGTGTCAAGGTGAGGAATAGGTCTCATCACGACGCGTACCTCGACTCCGCCTCATCGGAGGTGCAGCACCAGAAGAATCAGCATCACCGCGGTCAAGGAGGCGAAGACGGTCCGGACGATGTTCCACCGATTCCAGCGTGGTTCGAAGTCGTTTCTGGCGTCCACCAGGGCCGGCTCGTCGAGGATGGAAAGGTTCAAGGTCTGCAACTGGTTGTTCAAGGGCACATTCACCGCCAGAGTCGGGAGCTGCACGCCGACGAGATAGGCGACCAGCGCGGCCAGGAGAAGGACCAGTTCAGGTCCGATCAGCCGTCGAAAGCCGGCGACGCCGGACGCCACGAGAGCGACGACGGAGCCCACCCAGACCAGCATGAAGACCGGCTGGCTGTTCTGAATCACCCGATCCATCGACTGGAAGGCAGCCAAGAACTCGCGGTCGTTCAGCTCGCCGGTCCCCGGCATGACGACCACCGCAAAGGCGAAAAGGAATCCCGCCACCAAAGAGCACAGAAACGTGGCTAGGGTTAGAGCGATGTGAAAGATGTCCATTCTGTCTCCTGCCTCTGGAGTGGAAGGTCTGACTGTCACCTTACTCTAACTGCCCGAATCCGTTCCTTCGCCTTGCTCCTGTCACACTCCCTCCCGCAGGGGGGGCGCCCGCTAGGACGTAGGTGGGCAGTGTTGCGGATGGCGAAGCTGAAGAGAGCGTCCGTGATGGTCGAACCTGCAGGACAAGAATCGAGGTACGAAGCAGCCGCGAGAACCGAATACAAGCGGCCGAATCCTGCACCTGATGGCCTACTCAGGGAGGCCGGATGCGCTTGCAGCAGCTCACATCGTCATTGGGCGTGGTACCGGAGGCCGGACTCGAACCGGCACACCCTCGCGGGCGGGGGATTTTGAGTCCCCTGCGTCTACCAATTCCGCCACTCCGGCAATGGACAACGGAAGGACTCCGCAGCATAGGCGCGGGCACGGGCGGTGTCAAGAAGGGCGCCTCCGGGAGGTTGACAAATCGGCCAAAATGGCGTATAGTTTCCCCACTAAGTGTAAGTGTCTCAGGAGCTTACCGTACTTGAGGACTTACCGAGCCTACCGATACTTAAGCTGCGCCAAAATACAGTTGAAGCGCAAGAGGGGAGTCAGGGAAACGTGGAATTCAAGCCCGGACAGAAAGTGGTCTACCCGAATCACGGCGTGGGGGTGGTGGAGAAGATCGAGCCCAGCGTCATCGACGGGCAGGAACAGACCTACTACTTCCTGCGTCTCCTTTCCAATAACTCGAAGGTGATGGTGCCGGAGGAGAATCTGGAGCTGGTGGGGCTGCGGCCCCTGTGCTCCGTCGAGGAGATCGACAAGCTCCTGGGGATTCTCGAGGACGGCGATATCGACACCTACAAGGACTGGAAGGGGCGGTACAAGCAGAACCTGGACAAAATGAAGACCGGCCATCTCACGGAGGTGGCAGAGGTGCTCAAAAACCTGCGCCTGGTGAGCCAGCGCAAAAGCCTGTCCTTTCGCGAGAAGAAGATGTTCGAGCGGGCCAAGTACTTCATCGTCAGCGAGGTCGCCCACGTGCGCGACATCGCCGAGCGCCGGGCCGAGGAGCAGGTCGAAGACGCGTTGACCACCAGCCTGGAGAAGCGCGAACGGGCCGAAGCCAAGGCCGAAGCCAAAAAGGCGAGCTGACGACCGTGGTGCGCACCACATCCGGAGAGAAGGCCGCTCGCTGCTGCGGGCGGCCTTTTTTTCGTGCCTTCGCCCTGCTGATCCTGCTGCCCTTGGCGGTACCCGCTGTCGCCCAGGTTCGGGCGATGGATGCCAGCCTGCTGCGGCTGGAGAACGAGCTGCTAGCGGAGGATCTGACGGAGTTTGCCCAGGCCCAGCGGGACGTCGCCGCCGCCCGGTCGGCGACGGACTCACGGGAGCGGCGCCTGGTGGCGGCACTGGGGGCAGACTCCATCCAGTTGGACACCCTGCCGGCCCTGCGCGAGGCGGTGGATACGGCGCGCAACGAGCTGGGAGTGGCGACGGACACCCTCGACCGTCTATGGTGGCGGATCGACGAACGGCTGCGCCGAATCGAACGCCTGCAGGACCAGGTGGAGCGGGGAGCAGAGCGGGTGCGCGAAAACCTGCCGCTCCAGGGCCGCTGGCGGGTGACCATGCGATCGGGCTCGCCATCGGACCAGGGGGCTACCCTCAACGGCACCTTCCTGCTGCGCCAGCGGGGCACCGAGATCACCGGCACCTACACCTTCGGCAACGGCACCTCCGGCTCCCTGGAGGGCACCTTCGTCGATCGCAAGCTGCGGCTGGAGCGGGTTGACAGCGTGCGCGGATTCGACAGAATCTTCCAGGCCGAAATGTCCAACTCCGGCGATTCGCTGGAGGGCACCTGGCAGCCGACCATCCTGAGCGACGGCGGTCCCGGCGGCGGCACCTGGACAGCGGCCCGGCCGATCGAAGAAACGCTTGAGGATTCGACACCGTGAACATTTTCCATCGCGAGAGCGCCCTCTCCCTGCTCGCCGGCGTTCTGATCGGTTTCGTCGCCGCCTATTTCCTCTTCGAGTCCATCGCCGAGCGCCAGCCGGCGCGCATTCCGATGGAGGCCGCGGTGTCGGCCCAGGCGGGTGGGCAGGCCGGAGGCGCCCCCGACGGCCAACCGGTGGAGGGTCCCTTCATGGCGCAGGTTCGCCGCCTCGAAGAGCGCCTGCGTGCCAACCCCGACGACGCCGACGCGGTGCACGAACTCTCCAACCTCTACTTCGACGCCCAGGCCTGGGACTTCGCCGAGCAGGGCTATGTCCGCTACCTGCAGCTGCGGCCGGACGATCCGGACGTGCTGACGGAGTTGGGGGTCACCCTTTATAACCAGGGGCGCTTCGAGGAGTCCCTGGCGCGCTTCGATCGCGCCCAGGAGCTATCGCCGGATCACTGGGAGTCGCTCTTCAACCGCACCGTGGTGCTGGCCTTCGGCATGGCTCGCTGGGACGACGCCGAGGAGATGATGGATCGGCTCCGCACCCTGCGCCCGGACAGCCCGGAAGTCGAGCGGCTGGCCACGGGCATCGAAGAACGCAAAACGGCGAGCTGACCCACGCCATGGGTGTCGTTTTCTCCACCGGTTAGCCGATGCTGCTCCGATTCCTCTTTCTCGCATTGCTGCTCTACCTGGTGTGGCGCGGGCTGCGCAGTTTGGCCCTGGACACCTCCCAGCGTCACCGCATGCCGCGCGACGGCGCATCGCCGGGCCCCTTCACGGAGGTCAGCGACCAGCTCGTCGCCTGCAACCGGTGCGGCGTGCGAATTCCCGCCGGCCGGATGGTGCGCCAGGGGGGGCGGGTCTACTGCTCTCAGGACTGCGGCGCCGGCTCCACCGGGCATTGAGATGCCCCCCTCCGACGATCCCTTGAGCGCCCACTCCGGCGCTCCCGCCTCTTTTGCCGAGGTCGCGGTGATGGCACCGGTGCCTTCAGCGCTGACCTATTCCGTGCCGCAAGACGCCCGGGGCTGGCTGCGCCCGGGCATGCGGGTGAAGGTGCCCCTCGGCCGACGGAACTTGCGGGGCGTAGTGCTCCGCCTGCCGGAGAAGGGTCCGGCCGGGGTGCGCCTGCGGGACATCGCACAGGTGCTCGATCGCGAACCGGTGCTGACCACCGAATTGCTCGATCTCGCCACGTTCATCGCCGGCTACTATCTGGAGCCGATCGGCGAGGTGGTGCGGTCGATGGTGGTGGGGGACCTGCCGCCGTGGGGCAACCGCCGGGTGTGGTTGACCGACGGCGGCGCCCTAAGCGCGCCAAAGGACGACGACGAACGGCGGGTGATCGAGGCCCTGCGGGAGGTCGGGAGGATTGCCTTTTCGGAATTGCGCGCCCGGGCCCCGGTTTCGAATCTGGCGGCCCTCCTCGAACGGTTGCGGGATCAAGGCCGAGTGGGCCTGGAGGAGCGCCGGGCCGCCGGCAGCACCCGCTATGTCTCCGCCGTGGAGTTGCCGCCGGGGGATCTCGCCGAACAGCTCGCGGCGGCCGGCGCCTCGAAGCCCGGCCAAGCGGTGATCGAACACCTCGCCACCATCGGTCGCCCGGCAACGGTGGAGGAGGTCACCACCGCCGTCGGCTGCCGCGCCGGAGTGGTGCGGCGGCTGGTCAAGCTCGGCATCCTGCGCAAGTTCACCCAGGTGGACCGCATGGACCTGGAGCGGCATTTCCTAGAAGGCGCCTCGGAGCGGCCGACGATCGTCCTACGACCGGACCAGCGGCAAGCCGCCGACGCCTTGGTGGCGGCGGTGGAGTCGCGGACCTACTCGCCGTTTCTCCTTGCCGGCATGACCGGTTCCGGCAAGACGGAGGTCTACCTACGGGCGGCGGATGCGGTGCTGGAACAGGGCCGGTCGGTGCTGTTGCTGGTGCCGGAGATCGCTCTGGTACCGGCCCTCGGCCAGACGGTGCGCGAGCGCTACGGCGAGCGTCTGGCGATCCTCCACTCGAACCTCGGCTCGTCGGAACGTCACCAGGAGTGGGAGCGCATCCGCGACGGCCGCGCTCGGGTGGTCCTCGGCCCGCGCTCGGCTCTCTTCGCGCCCCTCGCTGGCCTTGGCCTGGTGGTGATCGACGAGGAGCAAGACCCGGCCTACAAGCAGGACTCCGTGCCGCGCTACCACGGCCGCGACCTCGCCCTGGTGCGCGCCCGGCGCGCCGGCGCGGCGGCGGTTCTTGCCTCCGCCACGCCGAGCATGGAAAGTCGCTACAACGCCGAGGTGGGGAAGGCCCGGCGGGTGGAGCTGACCGCCCGGGCGGGGCAAGGTACTCTGCCGCGGGGCATCCTGGTGGACCTGCGCAAGGAGGCGAGGAACGGTCCCGGTTCGCGCCGCAAACCCGGCGAGATCGTCTTTTCGGACCGCCTGTTGGCGGAATTGGAGGCGTCCTTCACCGCCGGCGAACAGGTGGTGCTGCTGCGCAATCGCCGGGGCTACTCGCCGATGCTGCTGTGCCGCGCCTGCGGCGAGGACCTGCGCTGCGAACAGTGCGGCTTGCCGCGCACCTTCCACCGCCGCGAAGGATCTCTCCAGTGCCACTACTGCGGCGGCCGCCAGCGCGCGCCGGAGCGTTGCCCGGAGTGCGACGAAGAGGCCCTGGAGCCGATCGGCGCCGGCACCGAGCGGGTGGAGGAGGACTTCAAGAGAATCTTCCCGGACCAGCCGGTGGGAGTGCTGGATCGCGACTCTGCCCGGCGGCCGGGAGGCGCGGCGGCGGTGCTGGAGCGCTTCGCCCGCGGCGAGGCTCGGGTGCTGATCGGCACCCAGATGATCTCCAAGGGCCACCATTTCCCGAACGTCGGCCTGGCGGTGGTGCTGTCGGCGGATACTTACCTCAGCTTTCCGGACTTTCGGGCGGTGGAGAAGACCTACAACCTGCTGGTGCAGCTCGCCGGCCGCGCCGGCCGCGGCGAGCGGCCGGGGCGGGTGGTGATCCAGACCTTCCATCCGGAGCACTACGCCATCCGCGCCGCCCTCGAGCACGACGACGCGGCCTTCGCCCGAGAGGAAATGCGTTTCCGGCGGGAGTTCCACTATCCGCCCTTCACCCGCATGATCCAGGTGCTGTCGAAAGACCGCGACCGCGGCCGTGCCGAAGGCGCTCTGCGCCGGATCGCGGAGCGGGTGATCGCCGACTCCCGCTCCCGCACCTTCCGCATGACCGGCCCGGCCCCGGCACCCCTCGAGCGGCTGAAGGATCGCTGGCGCTTCCAGCTCCTGCTGCGGGGCGCGAACGGACGGCTGCTCCGAGAGGTGCTGAAAACCGCGCTGGAAGATGCCCCAGCAGTGGACCTCGCCGTCGATGTAGATCCCCTGCACCTGCTGTAACCGATCCAATCCCCGACCTTCCCCCCTAGCTGAGTAATAATTGTACTAATATTGAATTAAGCACAATTTTTTAAATTTCATTGTGCCGCGTCGCGAGGGCGCGGCATACAGCGAGAGGAGTTCGATATGCGGTTCAAAGCCACTCTCCGCCGCGTCATCTGCGGCTTCGCGATAGGCGCCACCTTCTTCTCGGGCCAGGCCCTGGCGGTGTCGGATCTCTTCATCCGAGACACCCCGACGGACAACGGCATGGAGCCATACTCGGGCCCGGGGCCGATCTACCTCAGCCCCGATATCTGGGTGCGCCATGAGCCCGACCCCAACCACGACCCCTACCCCTTCCCGACGGCGTCACCACCGTGGACACCGGCCGGGCACCAGAATCCCGAGTACCGGGACAGCAAGACCGGGCGACCGAACTACGTTTACGTCCGCATCCACAACCGCGGCGACCAGCCGTCCCTCGGGACGGAGCGGCTGCGCCTCTACCAGTCGAAGGCCAGCACGGGCCTCTCCTGGCCGGCGCAGTGGGTCGACAACGTGCAGTTTGCCTGCGGCGCGGATCGGCTGATGGGGATCGAGGTCACCAAGCCCCGCATCAACGCCAAAGCCGCCAGTTCCGCGGAGCGCGACGCCTACCGCGACGCTCTCATCGACATCGCCACGGATAGTCAGTTCCAGTACTCCGACGGCGTTCAGTACTGGCAGAAGCAGAACCCGATCCACGCCGGCATGGGCAATCCCGAGCACGGCAACCCGGCGTTCCTGCCGTGGCACCGCGAACTGCTGTCGCGCTACGAGGAGCGAATGCGCGAGGCGAACCCGCTGGTCACCCTGATGTACTGGGACTGGCAGGAAGACCCCCGCACCGGCAACAACATTTTCACCACCGGCCTGACCGGCTTCATGGGCGAGGCAAACGGTACCGTGGGCGACCCGTTGACGCCCCTCCAGCCGCCGACCCTGACCCGCAACGTCGCGGGTACCACCAGCTTCTTCTGCCCGGGATTCGACAGCGACACTTCGATTCTGAGCAACGGCAACTATCCGAACCTCGCGGACGACATTGAGCAAGTGCCGAACCACGACTGCGCCCACGGCTACATCGGCGGTTTCACCGGGGGAGGACAGATCAGCTTCCTGAACACCGCGGTGCACGACCCGTTCTTTTTCTTTCTGCACGGCAATGTGGACCGGCTGTGGGCGAAGTGGCAGCGCGAAGGTGCTCTGCCGGCAAGGCTCGATCCGGTGGCGGTGTACGGCTCGGACTCGTCGAATGTCCGAATCAACGCAGACATGAGCCCGTGGGACGGCGACACCGGCATGCCCCCCTGGACCGGCGCTGCCGCCTACAGCAAGACGTCGAAGCACAGCTCCGTGGTGTACCCGCCGATCTACGACGACGCGCCCCTCAACATCCCGGTCCTGCAGCCGGACGAGTCGGTGATCCTGGAGATCCCCTGGTATCCGCCCAACGTCAATGACTTCGACTGCGCCGGTCAGGCGGGGCACTTCTGCCTGCTGGCGCGGATTGAAACGTCGACCACCTTTCCCTTCGGCATGACCGTGGCCGAAGGCACCAGCGTCGGAACCAATACCGTCAACAACAACAACGTCGCCTGGAAGAACCTGACCATTGTCGACGACCTCGACGATCCGGCGGCGCTGCGCCTGACTTCCGGCACCACGGTACGCAACTTCCTCAAACAGGATGCCGTTTTCGAGCTGCTGCTCATCGACCGCACGGAAAAGCGGCGGTCGTACCTGCCGCAGGTCGCGGACCTGGACCTGATCCTGCCGGCCGATGTCCTGTCCCGCATTGACCAGCGCGATCTGCGAGACCTGCGAGTGTCCCCGAACCGCGAGGGCACCGACGTTCTGCGAGTCGTCGGACAGGAACCCCGGCTTACCGTCCCGCTAAAGCCGAACGAGTTCTTTACCGCCGAGTTCTCGGTTGACCTGACCGGCGATGACATAGCCGAAGAGCTACAGAAGGAGCTCTTTCACTTCGATCTCGAACAGCATCTGGTCAAACCCGGGAGCGATAGCCGGCCGGAGATCGGCGGGGTGAGATTCACCTTCGATTTCGCCAAGATCCAGCGGGACCTGAACACCGGGCACGTCGAGCCCGTCGGCCTGCGGATGCGGCTCGTACCCGCCGAACGCCGGCTGCTCGCCGCCGAGGTCGCAGAGAAGATCCAGCACCTTTCCGTCGGAGAGCCCGTCCGGGTCGATGTCCGCGGGCAGCATCTCGATGCCCGGCCGAGCGGTAAGCTGCGTCTCGAAGTCGACGGCAAGCAGGTCACCGAGCGGACCGGTGAGATCAACGAAGTCCTGGTCTTCGACGAGCCCGGCGTGCACACCATCGTCACCCGCGAGATCGACAAGAGCGGGGAAGTGGTGGTGGCCCGCTCGCGGGTGCTGGTGAGCGAAAGCATCCCACCCAATGCGGTGATCTTGAGCCCCGGGGTCGCCACCCACGTGCGACTCGGGGAGACCGTCGAGATCGAGGTCGATACGGAGCCCGCCTTCGGCCGAGAAGTGCGGACCGTGTCGCTCTACGTCAAACAGGATGACGCCTTTGTCACCGGTCTCAACCTGGTGGCCTCGAAGGCCTACGACCCGATCGCCAGCGTCGAGGGCGGAGGTCCCCAGACCTTCCGCTTCACCCCGAAGCAGCCGGGAATGTACATGTTCCAGATCGGAGCCGTGGACGACAACGGCGTAGTGGGAGTCTCCGGGCACACCAGCATCCACGTCAGCCGCTAGCGGCGAGGCTGGAGCCACCGTGGGCCGCCGCGGAGTTTCCCTCTTCGGTGGCCCTGCGCCCGGCGCGCCGGGCGCGGTGGCGGGGCGCGCTCTGACCTCCCTCTGGACCGGCTCTTCCGTGCCTCGGACAGCGGTGCGACTTGCTTGCGCCTCGGGTAGCAGTCTGCTACCTTGCTCTCCCTCATGCAGCCCCTCGCCGCTTCCTTCGAAGACCCCTTGCTCGATCTGCGTCAGCGGATCGACGAACTCGAGGCCATGCCCGGCCACGACAAGGAACTGGACCGCCTGCGAAACCAGCTCAAGAAGGCGACCAAGGACGTCTACGGCAAGCTCAATCGCTGGCAGAAGACGCAGGTGGCGCGGCATCCGGACCGGCCGTATACCCTCGACTACGTCGAACATCTGCTGACCGACTGGATGGAAGTCCACGGCGACCGCGCGTTCTCCGACGACGCGGCCATCGTCGCCGGCTTCGGCACCTTCCGGGGACGCTCCGTGGCGGTGGTCGGGCACGAGAAAGGGCGCGACACCAAGGAGCGCATCCGGCGCAATTTCGGCCAGCCGCGGCCGGAGGGCTACCGCAAGGCGCTGCGGGTGATGCGCCTGGCGGAAAAGTTCGGCCTGCCGGTGCTGACCCTGATCGACACCGCCGGCGCCTACCCGGGCATCGGCGCCGAGGAGCGCGGCCAGGCGGAAGCCATCGCCCGCAACCTGATCGAGATGGCCAGCCTCAAGGTGCCCATCCTCGCCACCATCACCGGCGAGGGCGGCAGCGGCGGTGCCCTGGCCCTCGGGGTGGGCGATCGGGTGGCGATGCTCGAATACGCCATCTATTCGGTGATCTCGCCGGAAGGCTGCGCCGCCATCCTGTGGAAGGACCAAAACAAGAAGCCCGAGGCCGCCGAGGCCCTGAAGGTGACGGCGCCGGATCTGCTGGCCCTGGGGGTGGTGGACGAGGTGGTCGAAGAACCCATCGGCGGCGCCCACACGGATCCGGCGGATGCCTGCCGGCGGGTGGGGGACATGCTGGAGCGATCCCTCGACGAGGTGTCGGCCCTGTCCGTCGATGAAAGGCTCGACCAGCGCTACCAGCGCTTCCGTAAGCTAGGTCATTTCACCGAAGACTAACGGCGCCTGGATTCCATGACTGACCGCGCGGAGTGGCTGCCGGCTTCCACACCGGAGCACGCCTCGGCGCTGGAATCTCCGGGAATCCCTGCCTGGATGGCGGAGCTGCTGGCACGGCGCGGGGTGGCGGACGCCGCCGAGGCCGCACGCTTTCTCAATCCCTCCCTCGATCATCTACACGATCCCTTTCTCCTCGCCGGCCTCGATGAGGCGGCGGACCGGCTGGTGCTGGCGCGGGATGCCGGCGAAGCGGTCGCCATCGTCGGCGACTACGACGTCGACGGCGTGTCCGCCACGGCGCTCTTGCTGGCGGTGCTGCGGGCTTGCGGCCTGACCGCCCACGAGATCCTGCCGCACCGGCTGAAGGAGGGCTATGGCTTCCAGCCGGTGCACGTCGAAAAGGCGGTGGAGCTGGGCTGCTCGGTGATCGTGACGGTGGACTGCGGGGTATCGTCGACGGACGCCATCGACGCCGCCAGCGAGCGGGAGGTCGACGTGATCATCACCGACCATCACCTGCCCGGCGAGGAACTGCCGCCGTCGGCGGTGCTGGTCAATCCCCGGCAGGAGGGCTGTGAGTACCCGTTTCCGGACCTCGCCGGGGTGGGTTTGGCCTTCAAGCTGGCCCTGGGCGTGGCGGAGCGTTGCGGGCGGCAGGTTCCCATCGAGGCGCTGCTGCGCATCGCCTGCCTCGGCACCATCGCGGATCTGGTGCCCCTCACCGGCGAAAACCGGGTGATCGCCGCCCTCGGACTGGCGGAGCTGGGACGCACGCCGTCGCCGGGGCTCCAGGCCTTGTTCAAGGTGGCGGGGATCAAGCCGCCCTTCGACGCCTCGGACGTCGGCTTCCGCATCGGTCCCCGGCTCAACGCCGCCGGTCGCCTGGACGACGCCGCCAGCGCCCTGGAGCTATTGCTTGCCCGCGACCGCCGTCGTGCCCAGCAGTTGGCCGAAGAACTGGACCGCTGGAATCGCTCCCGCCAGGCAGAGGAGCGGCGGGTCTTCGAAGAGGCCCTGGAGCGCCTGCGGCAGCGCGATCCCCTGCCGGCCATCGCCGTGGCCTGGGACGCCACCTGGCACAAGGGGGTGCTCGGCATCGCCGCCGGCCGCATCGCCCGGGAACTGCACCGGCCGACGCTGCTGCTGGCGGAAGAGGAAGATCGCGCGGTGGGGTCCGGCCGCAGCGTGCCGGGCATCGAGATCCACCGCTTCCTCTCCGCCTGGCAGGAGCGCCTGACCCGTTTCGGCGGCCACGCCCAGGCGGTGGGCATGACGGTACCCCTCGCCGCCCTCGCAGACCTGCGCGCGGAGTGGGAAGCGAAGGCCGAAGAGGACTGGCCGGAGGACCTGCTGCGGCCGCGCCATCGCTACGAGCTGGAACTCCCTACGGAGGCGGTGGACGGATCGTTCCTCGCTCGCCTCGAAGCGCTGGAGCCTTTCGGCCAGAGCAATTCGCGGCCCCTGTTGCGGGTCGGCCCGATGGAGCTGGTCGGCGCGCCACGCATCTTCGGCAAGGAGAACGATCACCTGTCCGCCGTCGCCCGCGGCGAGGACGGCGGACGGCTCGAGCTGATCGGCTGGCGGTGGCGCGACCGCAAGGGGGAGCTGGAGACCGCCTTCGAGGCGCTGGGCTATCTGGAGCGCGACCGCTATCGCAACGGTCCGGTCCTGCGGTTGATCGACGTGCGCCCGGCGGCCTTCCACGGCTGACGGGCAGGTTGGTGCAACCCTTGCAGGGTGCTAGAGTCAGGACCGGCCGGAAGCGCACTCTCAGGCCATAGAATAGGCCCTCCATGGCGTCCCCTACCTCCAGCTATTTTTCGCGCTTGCGCCGCTTGGTCCTCCTTCTGGGACTGGTGTTGCTGGCCGCCCTGGTTTGGCTCTTCGCAGCGGGCCGCAGCAGCGATGAGCTGCCCGTCGCTTCACCGACGGAAGAGGCCACGGCGGGACCCTCCGGCGACACCACCCTCCTCGGCGAAGGCTTCGAGTTCACCCAGAGCGAGAAGGACCGCAAGGTCTTCCACATCGCCGGCGAGTCGGTGCGGGTGCGAGACGGCCAGAAAGTATTGCTGGACGGGGTCCATCTGACCTTTTTCGATGAGGATCAGGTGGCCTACCACGTGTTCGCCGACGAGGCGAACTTCGACTACGGCACCCGCGATGCGCGTCTCACAGGCAATGTGCGCCTGAGCGGCCCGGAGGGCATGACCCTCACCTGCGACGGCCTACTGCTCAAGAACCGCGGTCGTCTGGCGGAGAGCATCAGCCCCGTGGTGTTCACCCTCGGCGGCGTCTACCAGGGCCGGGGCGACCGCCTGCGGGTGCTGTTCCCACAGGACCTCCTGACCCTCTCCGGCAACGTCCGCCTGACCGGCCAGCAGGAAGTGGCGCCGATCATTCTCACCGCGCAGAACCTGTACCTGGAGCGGCCCCGGCAGCAGATTCGAGCCACCGGCAACGTGATTCTCAAGCAGGGACCCAATCTGCTGCGCGGCGGTCGGGTGAACGCCTTTCTCTCGGAAGACGAATCGCGCCTGACCTTCCTGCGCGCCCGCTGGGACGTCTCCGGTCACTGGCTGCCGGCCAGCACCCCCGCCGTCGCCTCCGGCGAACTGCCGACGGACCTTCGCTTCACCGGCCGCAGCGTGTCGGTAGTGATGAACGAAGCCGGCACCGAGCCGGCGAGCATCGAGCTGGAAGGCACTCCGGTGGAGCGCGCCACCCTCATCTCCCGCAGCACCGCCGGTACCATCCAGACCCTCGACGCCTCGTACCTGGTGGCGCGTTTCCAGGGACCCGCTGGACGCTACGTGGAAGCCTTCGGCCGCCCGCATCTGGTGGAAACCCTCGTCGGCGACGACAACACCCCGCTACGGCAGATCGACGGAGACCGGTTGCGGGCCACCTTCGACGTCGAGGGCGAGCTGCGCGAGTTGACCGCCGGCCCGGACGTGGTGCTCAAAGACCCCACCACCGAGGCCACCGGCGACCGGCTGGTCTACAGCGAGGAAGGCGCCGCGGCGGAACTCTTCGGTGAGCCGGCGGTCGCCCTTTCCGAACGCGGTCGGCTCGAAGCGCCGCGTTTGACCTACAACCGCACCAACGGTCTGCTGCACGCCGATGGCGGCGTGGTCTGCGAGTTCGAGAATTCCGAGGAACTGGGTTTTGGGGACACGCCTCTCGGCGGCGGCGAAGAGGAGGGGCCGGTGCGGGTGGAGTCCGCCGAAGCCTTCTTCCGCGACGAGCCCCGGGCGGCGATGTTCCGCGGCAAGGCCCGCGCCTGGCGGGGCAGCAGCTTATTGCTCGCCGACGAGTTGCGGGTGGATGCGGAGCCGCAGGGCGGCGGCGACGTGCTGACCGGCCGCGGTTCCGTCAAGACCTTGTGGGTGGACTCCGCCTCTGGGCAGGCGCCGGTGGAAGTGACCTCGCGCCAGGTCGAGTACCGGCAAGCTGCGGGCGAGTTGCGCTACCGCGGCCAGGTGCGAACCCAGCAAGGCGGCCGCACCCTGGCCTGCCGCGCCCTCGACCTGGCCCTGACGGAGTCCGGCGAAGCGGAATCGATGACCTGTGTGGACAACGTGCGGCTGGTCGACCCGGCGAGCGATCACCGCGCCGAGGGCTCCCGGGCCTACTATGATCTGGTGGCGAAGACCATCGACTTGCGCGGCGATCCGGCGAAGCTGATCAAGGGAGACGGCGCGGAGGTCGAAGGCAGGCGGGTGGTCTATGACATCGAGGGCGGTCGCGGACGGGTGATGGCGACGGACGAATCGCAGCCCACGGCGCCGGTCGTGCCGACGGATGCAGTAGCCGATGGAACCGGCGGAGAAGGGGAGCGATGAGCGGTGAGCGGCCGACCAAGGTGCTGCGGACGGAGAGCCTGCGCAAGGTCTACCGCGCCCGGGCGGTGGTCGAGGACGTCTCTATCGAGGTGGGTCCCGGCGAGATCGTCGGCCTGCTGGGGCCCAACGGCGCCGGCAAGACCACCACCTTCTACATGGTGGTAGGCCTGACCCCGCCGGACGCCGGCCAGGTGTTTCTGGGCGACGACGAGATCACCGACCTGCCGATGTACTTGCGCGCCCAGCGCGGCATCAGCTACCTGCCACAGGAGCCGTCGATTTTTCGCAAGATGAGCGTCGAGGACAATCTGCGCTGCATCTTCGAGACCCTCGACCTGGCGCATGCCGAGCAGGAGCGCCGTATCGACCAGTTGATCCAAGAGTTCGGACTCGCCAAGGTTCGCAAGAGCCCCGGCTATGCCCTCTCCGGCGGTGAGCGGCGGCGGGTGGAGATTGCCCGGGCGCTGGTGATCAACCCCTGGTACATCCTGCTGGACGAACCCTTCGCCGGCATCGACCCCATCGCCGTGCTCGACATCCAGGGTATTATTCGGCACCTGAAAACGATGGGCATCGGAATCTTGATCACGGACCATAACGTGCGGGAAACATTGAAAATAACTGATCGCGCTTATATCATCAACAGCGGTGGCATCCTGCGTTCCGGAGCCCCCGACGACCTCTCCCGGGACCCCCAAGTGCGCAAGATCTACCTGGGTGAGGAGTTCCAGCTCTGACCCTCCGTCCGACAACCCGTATGAATCCCGAGCCGCTGCAGGCGACCCCTCCCGGAGCCTCCTCGGCCGGCTGGATCACGACCTCTTCAGGTCATGGTTCGGTGGATTGGTACCGCGACAAGAGTCCCTTCCCATGGCGCTAGAGCAAAAGCTATCGCTCAAGCTGTCGCAAAAGCTGGTGATGACGCCGTCGCTCCAGCAGGCGATCAAGCTTCTGCAGATGACGCGCATGGAGCTGGAGACCCTGGTCACCCAGGAGCTGGTGGAGAATCCGGTCCTCGAAGATATGGAGATCCGCCAGGAAGCCGAGGACAAGAAAGAGGCCGAGGCCGAAGAGGCCAAGGAGGGGCAGGTCGAAGAGGGCGACTCGATCGAAAACATCGATCTCGATGCCTTCTTCGGCGAAACCTGGGAGAGCGGCGGCTATCCCTCGATGCGAGAGCACCGCGAGGACTTCCGGCCGGAAAACAACCTCACCGTCGAGCCGGACCTCTACGATCACCTCCTGTGGCAGCTCCACATGGCCGAGACGGAACCCATCGAACGGGAAATCGCCGAGGTGATTATCGGCAATCTCAATCCTGAGGGCTTTCTGGTCGCCACCCTCGAGGAGCTCTGCGACTCCGGCTTCGAACGGGACGACGAGGGTTACCGGGAAGAAGATGTGCTGGCGGCCCTCGATCGAGTACGCTCCTTCGACCCGCCCGGCATCGCCTGTCGGGATCTGCGGGAGAGCTTGCTGCTTCAGCTCCAGCGGCAGGAGGAAGGCGAAGATTCGCTGGCCTACCAAATGGTGCGCGATCACTGGCAGGCTTTCCTCAAGCGCCAGTTCCCGGCCATCGCCAAGACCCTCGGGGTGGCTCTCCAGGAGCTCAAGCCGGCGGTCGACCGCATCAAGAGCCTGGAAACCCGGCCGGGCCGGCGCTTCGGCAATGAGCGAGCCCACTACATCGAGCCGGACGTCCATGTGCACCGGGTCAGCGGCGAGTACGTCATCCAGATCAACGATGACGGCCTGCCGCGGCTGCGGGTGAGCCGGGCCTACCGCTCGATGCTCCAAAAGATGAAGCACGATTCCTCGCAGACCGAGGCCAAGCAGTACATCAAGGAGAAGATGCGCTCCGCCCTGTGGCTGATCAAGAGCCTCGACCAGAGACAGCGCACCATCTACAAGGTCGCCAACTCGATCGTCGCCCAGCAGCGGGAGTTTCTGGAGCACGGCATCGATCACCTGCGTCCGATGGTCTTGCGGGACGTGGCCGAAGACATCGGCATGCACGAATCCACCGTCAGCCGAGTGGTATCGAACAAGTACATCCACACGCCGCGAGGCGTCTTCCCGATGAAGTTCTTCTTCCACAGCGGCATTGACCGGGAGTACGGCGAAAACATTTCGTCGCTCACTGTCAAGCGCAAGATCCAGCACATGATTGACGCGGAAGACCCAAAGAAACCGCTGTCCGACAGCGAGTTGATGCGGGTTCTCAACCGGGAAGGAATCCAGATCGCCCGGCGGACCGTCGCCAAATACCGCGACGAGCTGTCGATCCCCTCTTCCACCGAGCGAAAGAAGATTTTCTAGCAGGCGGCTGAAAGGACGATGAAAATGAATTCAGCACGCCTGCTAGATTCTCTCTTTGAGGGGGCTAGGCGCCCGCACGCGGTCCGCCCGTCGCCCGAAAAGAAAGTTTTTCGGGCTCACCCCGTCCACGGCGGCCAAGCCGCCGCCGAGCCCTCCGGGCTCGGTCCCAGGCAGGGGCAGTCCTTTTTCCCGCCGGAGGTAGTCGATCCACCGTAATAGGCGAAAGGAGCCGATGAACGTCGAATTCGTAGGGCGCCACTTCCACCTCAGTGAACGCATTCGAGAATTCACCACGGCAAGCTCGAGAAGGTCGAGAAGTTCTTGCAGGATCCGGTAGATGCACGGGTCACCTTGGCAATCGACAAGGACCGGCAGATCGCCGAACTCTTCATCACCCACAAGATGGGCCTGCTCAAAGCACGGGAAGAGTCTCGCACGATGGAGGAGGCGGTCCAGCTTGTCGTGGACAAGGTGGAGACCCAGGCCCGGCGCGGCGCCGAGCGTTTGAAGGACCACCGGCGGCGCGGCTCGGAGCCCATTCCCCACGGCGCCTGGCCGGTGGACGTGCTGGAGATGAAGGCCGACGAAGGGCCGCGCATCATCCGCTCCAGTCACCTCCGCATCAAACCGATGGCGGTGGAGGAGGCGGCGCTGCAGCTCGAAAGCAGCAAGAATGACTTTCTGGTGTTTCGCGACGCGGAATCCCAGCGCCTTCAGGTGCTCTACAAGCGGCGGGACGGCAATTACGGTTTGATTGCCCCGGAACTCTGAAGGCGGCCCAGTAACGACCAGCTCAAACCTGCGAAAGAACGGCTAGATATGGATTTAGCGGCGTTGCTCGACCCCGACCTGATCTTCCCCGGTCTGCACGGCAAGGACCGGGAGGCGGTGCTTCGCTCGGTGGCGGACCATGTGGCCGTCGCCGGCCGAGTGCCGGATGCGCAGTCGTTCTTCGACGCTCTCCTCGAACGGGAAGGCCTAGGCTCCACCGGCATCGGAAACGGCGTCGCCGTGCCGCACTGCAAGCTCAAGGGGGTTGGCGAACCGGTGCTGGCGGTGGCGGTGACCCGCCGCGGGATCGATTTCTTCGCCGTCGACGGCGAGGTCGTGCAGGTGCTGTTCGTGCTCGCTTCGCCGGAGAAGGACCCGGTGCAGCACCTGCAGGTGCTGGCGGCCATCTCCCGTTGGGTGCGTCATGAGGAGAATCTCCAGGCGCTGATCGACGCCAACGACCGGAGCGAGATCTTCGAGCTCCTGCGGCGGGAGAGAACCGAAGAACCGGAGCCGGTGCCTTGACGGAGCCGCCGCAAAAGAATCCGCCGGAGGCGGGCACCACCCGTGTGCCGGTGCAGGATCTCCTCGGCGCCGCCCTGGACGAGCTGCGGCTGGAGATCCTGGCCGGCGGGAGTCACCTCGACAACGAGATCATTCACCCCCGGGTGCAGAAGCCCGGCCTCGCCTTCGCCGGCTACTACGATTACATCAAAACCGGCCGGGTGCAGATCATCGGGGCCAGCGAAACGGCCTACCTCGAAACCCTAGACCGCATCACACGGCACGACCGCTTCGACCGCATCACCGCCCTTGATGTTCCAGTCTTCGTGATCACCAAAGGCATCGAGCCACTGCCGGGGTTCCTCGATCTGTGCATCGAGCGCGAGGTGCCGGTGCTCGGCTCGTCGGCCATGTCGTCGACGGTGATCAAAGAGATCAGTTGGTTCCTCGAAGAGCGCCTGGCTCCCACCAGCGCCCTGCATGGGGTGCTGATGGAGATTTTCGGCCTGGGGGTGCTGCTGATCGGCAACAGCGGCGTCGGCAAGAGCGAATCGGCCCTTGACCTGATCACCCGCGGCCACAGTTTGGTGGCCGATGACCAGGTGACCGTCAAGCGCTTTCCGAGCGGCGAAGTGGTGGGATCGAGCGTCGGGCCGCTGCACCATCACATGGAGCTGCGCGGGGTGGGCATCATCAACGTGCAGGACCTTTTCGGCCTGGCCGCCGTGCGGGAACGCAAAACCGTCGACCTGGTGGTCGAGCTGGAGGCTTGGGTCGAGGGCAAGGCCTACGATCGCCACGGCCTCGACGAATCCCTCTACGACATCCTCGGTATCCCGATTCCATACTTGCTGATGCCGGTGGCCCTTGGCCGCAACATCTCCGTGCTGGTGGAGATCGCCGCCCGCAACCATGTGCTGAAACTGCAGGGGCACGACTCTGCCCGTGAGTTCGCCCGCACCCTCAACTACGAGATCGAACAGAATCGCCGCCAGCTCGAAGCGGCCCGGAAGCCGCCGCGATGAACGGCTCGGAAACGAGTCCCCGCGCCGACAACCGCGCCCGCTTGGTGCTGATCACCGGCCTATCCGGCTCTGGCAAGAGTTCGGTGGCGAAATCCTTCGAGGATCTGGGCTTCTACACCGTCGACAATTTGCCCTTGCCGCTGCTGCGGCAGTTCTTGAGCCGGCCGTTGGAGCTGGTGCAGGGACATCGGCGCATCGCGGTGGTGGCGGATGTGCGCGCCCCCGGCTTCGCCGAGGAGTTTCCCGGCCTGGTGCGCGACATCGACCGCCAAGTGGTCGAGCCGACGTTGTTGTTTCTCGAGGCATCGGATGAAGCGCTGGTCCGCCGCTTCTCGGAGACCCGCCGGCCGCACCCCCTGGCCACCGACCGGGCGGTGATCGAAGGCATCCTCCGAGAGCGGGAGCTGATGGGGGAGCTGAGGGCGATGGCGGACCGCGTCTACGACTCAACCGAGTGGTCCGTGCACGACGCCCGGCGCCAGGTGGCCGAAGACTTCCGCGGCGAGCGGTCGTCGCGCATCGCCATGCTGGTGTCAGTGACCAGCTTCGGGTTCAAGCACGGCATTCCCTACGGGACGGATTTGCTGTTCGACGTTCGCTTTCTGCCGAATCCCTACTTCGTTACCGGCCTGCGGGAAAAAACCGGCCTCGAAGAGCCGGTGCGGGAATTCCTGCACGGCGACGACGACTTTCATGAGCTAGTGGAGCGCCTGACGAACCTTCTGATCTTTTTGCTGCCGCGTTACCGCCAAGAGCACCGCAGCTATCTTTCCGTCGGCATTGGCTGCACCGGCGGCCGTCACCGCTCCGTAGCGGTGACCGAGGCCCTCGCCCGGCGCCTCGAACAGGCGGACTGGACCACCCGCGTTGCGCACCGCGACATCGAACGGTAGAGTAGGGCGGTAAATAGGCGTAAATCTTCTCAACCCCGTACTCGCTTTGACCTTTGGGGTCCAAGCGAAAGGCCCTTCGAAATGATCGGAACCCTCATTCTCACCCACGGCGGCATGGCTCGCGAGCTGCTCGAAGCGGCTCGCAAGATCAATGGCTCCTTGGCTCAGTTCGAAGCGATCTCTTTGTCCTGGAGCGCCACCATGGATGACGCCCGGCGGCGGGTGGAGGAGTCCCTCGACCGCCTGAACACCGGCGAGGGCGTTTTGATCCTCACCGATGCCTTCGGCGGCACTCCGTGCAACATTGCCATGTCCTTTCGCGCTCCCGGCGTGGTCGAAGTGATCGGAGGCGTCAACCTGCCGATGGTCATGCGCCTGGCATGCCTCGGCAATCTGCGGGAGGAGACCCTCGACGAAGCGGCCCACTGGCTGGCGGAGAAGGGGCAACAGAGCATCTGCGTCGGCAGCGACCGAGAAGCGGCCTGCGCCCCGCCACCCTGTCCGCAGACGGACGATGACCGCGCACAGGTAAAGGAACACGGAGAGGCAGGGAAGAAGGCGTGATCGAACGGCAGGTCGAAATCGTCAATCGCCTGGGTCTCCACGCCCGGGCGGCGGCCAAGTTGGTGCACTTCGCCAACACCTTCGACAGCCGCATCACCCTGGCCAAGGACGGCCAGACGGTCGACGCCAAGAGCATCCTGGGCATCCTCCTCCTGGCCGCCGCCCAGGGCACACAAGTGGTGCTGCGGGCGGAGGGGGAGGACGAGTCCGCGGCGGTTGAGGGCCTGGCGGCGCTGATCGCCAGCCGCTTCGGAGAAGAGAAGTGAGCGGAAACAGCAGGGGCGCAGATGCGAGCGAGATGCAGATCCTGAACGGCATGGGAGTCTCCGGCGGCGTCGCCATCGGCCAGGCGGTGTCGATCACCAATCGCATTGGCGAGGTCTATCGCTTCTCCCTGGATGAGGAGGCGGTGGACGCCGAGGTCGCCCGCTTCGAGGAGGCCCTGCTGCGCACATCAGCGGAGATCGAACGCATCCAGAGCAACGTTGACGGCGACCTCGGTGAAGAGATGGCGACCATCTTCGACGCCCACCTGCTGATGCTCAGGGATACCTCTTTCACCGGCCGGGTGGAGGACGAGATTCGCCGCAACCGGGTGAACGCCGAATGGGCCGTGTACCAGGTGGCGGGGGAATTGGAGGAGCGCTTTCAGCAGATCGAGGACGAGTACCTGCGTGAGCGCCACCAGGACATCCGCGATGTGGGGCGCCACCTGATCCGGGTGCTCGATGGGGTTTCCCACCATGAGCTATCGGAGATCGAGGGCGATGTGATCGTGGTGGCGGACGACCTCACCCCGGCGGACACCGTGCGTTTGGGCCGCGAGGGAGTGGTGGCCTTCGTCATCGAAACCGGTAGCCGCACCTCCCACACCACCATCATCGCCCGCTCCCTGAACATTCCTCTGGTCGCCGGCCTGCACGGCATTCACGACCTGCTGACGGACCAGGATCCGCTGGTGGTGGACGGCGGCGAGGGGGTTGTGATCCTCCATCCGTCGAAGGAGGCGCTGTCCCACTACCGCGAGCGGCGGCGGGCGGCGGTACGCCACGAGGAGGCGATGCTGGCCACCCGCGCCCTCGAAGCGCGTACCCAAGACGGGCAGGCGGTCCATTTGATGGCGAATATCGACCTGCCCGAGGAACTGGACGACGTCATCCGCTTCGGTGCCGCCGGTGTCGGCCTCTACCGCTCGGAATTCCTCTACATCGAGAAGAGTCCCGCTCAGCCGACGGAAGAAGAACACCTCGCCCTCTACCGCCAGGTGGTCGAAACAGCGGCGCCACATCCAGCGATCCTCCGCACCTACGATCTCGGCGGCCGTAAGCTGGCGCGCGAGATGATGGACACCCGCGAGGAGAATCCGGTACTCGGGCTGCGCGGCATCCGCCTGACCCTCGGGTTACCGGAGGTGTTCCGGGTGCAGCTACGGTCGCTCTTCCGGGCCACCGCCTACGGCGACCTGTGGATTTTGCTGCCGCTGATTTCGAACGTCGATGAGATCCGCCGGTTTCGCGCTTTCGCTGAGGAGGTGCGCGCGGAGCTGATTGCCGAGGGACACGAGCTGCCGGCAACCTACCGTCTGGGCGCGATGATCGAAGTACCGTCCGCGGCCTTGAGTGCCGATGTGATCGCCCGCGAGGTGGATTTCTTCTCCATTGGCACCAACGACCTGATCCAATATTCCCTTGCCGTCGACCGCAACAACGAGCACGTCAGCCACCTCTACCAGCCCCTCCATCCGGCCATCCTGCGCATGCTGCGACGGGTGATCGAGGCGGCTCGCGAGGCCGACATCGAGCTCTCCCTGTGCGGCGAAATGGCGAGCGACCCACGCTACGCTCTGCTGCTGATCGGCATGGGCTTGCGGCGCCTGTCGATGAACGCCCGGGTGGTGCCGACCATCAAGACCCTGATCCGCGAAGTCGACCTCCAGGAACTTTGCGCCCTGGCCGAGCGGTGCATCGACCAGGCCACCGCCGAGGAGGCGGAAGAAATACTGAACGCCTTCGTCCGGCGCTCCCGGGTTGCCGCGTCGTCCTAGCCGCGATCCCCGGGCGCCCCACGTTGCGATAGGCTCCGGGTCATGTACCCCCGATTCTTCGCTGTTCCGCTCCTTCTTCTGCTGCTGACGGGTTGCTCCAGCTCCTCCGTTGAGAAGCCGTCCACGCAGCCGGATGCCGCGCCTGCGCAGGATCAGTCCATCGCTCCGACCTCCGGCCCACTACCCGAGGAAACGGGGGCCACCGAAACCACCGACGGTGAACAGACGGCGAGCGCACGGCAGGACGACCCCACCCTGATCACCCTGGGCCAGCCGGAGCGCGCGAAGCGGCCGTTGACCCTGGCGGAAGCTTCGGCCCGTGCCCTCGAAGAGCGCCGCCGGCGCGGCCTGGAACGGCTGCCTTCCGGACCGGTGATCACCAACGAGAATCTTTCGGAATTCGCGGCCGAGGGCCAGGTCACCTTTTCGCCCGACAGCACCTCCGCCGGAGGCACCACCGACCCCGCGGGCGCCGCCGAAGATTCCCGGGAAGCCTTTTGGCGGAGGAAAGTGCGCGAGATCCGCACCGCCTGGGCCGACGCCCACGAGCAGATCGGAATTCTCGAAGAAGAAGCCGCGTCGCTCCGCTGGCGTTTCTATGCCGAGGACGACGGCTATTTCCGAGACGAGCGGATCAAGCCCGAGTGGGATCGCACCCTCGATGCACTCCGGCAGGCCCGGCAGGACGCCCGCGAGCACGAAGAGCGGCTGGAAGAGGTCCTCGAAGGGGGCCGCCGTGCCGGGGCCCTTCCGGGCTGGCTGAGGGAAGGGATAGAGTTGGAGCCGCAGCGCGAGGCAGAGGACGACTCGCAGCCGCGCCGGCAGGACCCGATTCCGCCCCCGATCTACGATCCCGACGGCCTCGATTTCTAGTCCCGGGGAAGCCAGGACCCAGAACCATGACCGAATCTCGACCCCCCTCGTTGCCCACAACCGGCTCGCCGGCGGCCCCTCCGCGGCGGTACTTCATCGAAACTTGGGGCTGCCAGATGAACGAGCTGGACACCCAGCGCATGGCCGGCCAGCTCATGCAGGAGGGCATCCTGCCCACCCGCCAGGTGGCGGAGGCCGACATTATTCTGCTCAACTCCTGCAGCGTGCGGGAGAAGGCGGAGCAGAAGGTCTTCTCCCGCCTCGGCGTGTACCGCAAGTTCAAGGACGAGAAGCAGAACCTGCTGATCGGTCTGTGCGGCTGCGTGGCGCAACAGGTGGGCGAGCGGGCCCTCAAGAAGGTGCCGGAGCTGGACTTCGTGCTCGGACCGGCGAGGGTGGGGGAGCTGTCCACCATTCTGGCCCGGCGCCGCGCCGGCGAGCGGGTGGTCGCCACCGGCTTCCCGGACGAACGCGCGTACGCTTTCGACTCGATCTCGCGCTCCGGCGAGTACAAGGGCATGGTCACCATCATCGAAGGCTGCAACAAGAAATGCACCTTCTGCATCGTGCCGAGCACCCGCGGTCCGGAACGCAGCCGGCCGATGAAAGAGATCCTCGCCGAAGTTCGCCACCTGCTGGACTTCGGTTTCATCGAGATCGAATTGCTCGGCCAAACGGTAAACCACTGGCGCGAGCCGCCAGGCGGAGAGCACGAAGGCGCCGACTTCGCGGACCTGCTTGACGCCGTGGCCTCGACTCCCGGCCTGGAGCGCCTTCGCTTCCTCACTTCCTACCCGAGGGACTTCACCCCCCGCATGGTGGAGCAGATGGGGCGCCACCCGAACATCTGCAACTACCTGCACCTGCCGGTGCAGTCCGGCTCCAATCCGGTACTGCGGCGAATGGGCCGCGGCTACACGGTGGAGGCCTACCGCGACCTCGTGAACCAGCTCCGCGCGGCCCGGCCGGACCTCGCTCTGTCAACGGACCTGATCATCGGCTTTCCGGGCGAGACGGAAGAGGACTTTCAGCAGACGATGCAGCTCGTGGAAGACGTGCGCTTCGGCTCACTCTATGCCTTCAAGTACTCCGTGCGGCCGAAGACCGCCGCGCCGAAGTTGGATCAACACGTCGATCCCGAAGTCGCCTCCCGCCGACTTCAGGAACTGTTCGACCTCCAGGCGGAGATCCAGCGCGGCCTCAACGACGAACTGGTCGGGCAGACCTTCGAGGTTCTGGTGACCGGCTGGGGCAAAGAGCCCGGATTCCAGACCGGCCGCACCCCCTGCCACCGCATCGTGCATTTCCAGGCCGGTTCCCAGCCGGCTGCCCTCGGATCGCTCACCGAAGTCACCATCGAGCAGGCCCTTCCACACAGCCTAGTGGGTCGGTCTCGCGTCGCGGCCTAAAACTCTACGATCTCCACTTTCTCGCTACGGACTGCCGCGAGAACCAACGGTCGTCAATCCCAGAAATCGACCTATCCTGTCGGCGCGCCGACATTCCCGCCTCCCTTTTCCCTTGACGGTGGAGAAGGGTACCTCCACAATAGATCGATGACCGACTCTCCCGACATGGTGAGGCCAAGGAACGGCGACTCCACGGAGATCCGAATGGAGATCCGCGGGCTCATCCTGGATCCCTCGTCCAACAGTCCCATCGTAGTTTTGCGCGATGAGGACAGTCAGGTGTTTCTTCCGATTTGCATCGGACTCTTCGAAGCCAACGCCATCGCCCAGCGCATCGAAAAGGCCGAGACGCCTCGACCGATGACCCACGACCTTCTCGCCAATGTACTCTCCCACCTCGAAACGGTGGTGGAGAAGGTCGTCATCTCCGATCTCCAGGACAACACGTTCTTCGCCCGGATCCACCTCAGGGGATCCGCGGAACCGGGCACTGAGGGCTCCGAAGTCGATTCGAGACCGAGCGACGCGATTGCCCTGGCGGTTCGAGCCGAAGCTCCGATCTTTGTGCTCCGCGAGGTACTCGAGAAGGCCAAGGCTCTAGACCTGGCTACGCCGGAGTCCGACGAAGAGAAGCTTCGCAAGTGGCTCGAAGACTTGGATCCGGAAGATCTCGGGAAATACGAGATGTAGATTTACGAACATCAATCTAAGCCGTTCAGAATCAAACAATTAGGATCATTGTCGGCGCGCCGACAATCGTTTTCTTCGCCTTGACCCTCCGCAGCCCATCGCTTACACTCCCGCCCTGCCCATGATCATCGCAATCACCAACCAAAAAGGCGGCGTGGGCAAGACCACCACCGCCATCAATCTCTCCGCAGCGCTGGCTCAGAAGGGCTTGAAAACCCTCCTGGTGGACCTCGATCCCCAGGCCAACAGCACGATGTCGTTCCTCGAACCGAAGATGAATGCCTCCAACGTCTACGAGGCCCTGACGGAAGACGACATCCACCTGTCGGACGTTCTCCGTTCGGTGGAATCGCAGGAGAATCTGTGGGTGGCACCGTCCGGCATCTCGCTGGCAAAGATCGAAGCCAAGCTGATCGGCGAACTGGACAGTCACTACCGGCTGAAGGACGAGATCCAGTCCCTTCGAGACCGCTTCGACTTCATCATCTTCGACACGCCTCCCACCCTCGGCATCATCACCGCCAATGCGCTGGTGGCGGCAACGCACATTCTGATCCCCGTGCAGGCGAGCTACTTTGCCCTGGAAGGCACCCAGGATCTGCTCGACACGATGGACAAGATCAAGGTGCGGGCGAATCCTGAGCTCCAGATCCTGGGGGCGCTGATCACCCTCTACGACAAGCGCACGGTGCTCTCGCGGGACATCCAAGAGCAAGTGAGGGAGGTCTTTGGCGACCGGGTCTTCGACACCATCATCACCAAGAGCGTTCGCCTCGAAGAGAGTCCAGCTCACCGTCAGTCGATCTTCACCTTCTCGCCACGCTCCAGCGGCGCCTACGAGTACTACCGTCTATCGGAAGAAGTGGTCAGCCGCGTTTAGACCTTACGAATCTCAGGAGGAACGATGGCCGAGCCGAAGCGAGGGTTGCCAGGACGCGTCAAACTGCGACATACCCAACATTTCGTGGAAGAGCTGGCGACCCGGCATGAGACCCCCGTCGGTCGCATGATCCAGCTTTCGATGATCGAGCCGGATCCCCTCCAGCCGCGTAAGTCGATGGGGGAGCTGGACGAGTTGATCCAGTCGATCCGCGACAAGGGTGTCCTGGAACCCATCCTCGTACGGCCGATCGCAGACGCTGACGACGCGGACGCCCAGGAAGCGAGTTTCCGCATCGTCTCCGGTGAACGCCGTTTCCGCGCCGCTCAGGCGGCGGGGCTCTACGAGATCCCAGCAATCGAGATGGACCTCTCGGAGGACGAGGCCCTCGAGATCGCACTGATCGAAAATCTCCAGCGCAAGGACCTGACGCCCTTCGAAGAGGCCGAAGGCTACCGCGCCCTCGCCGAACGCCACGACTACACCCACGAAGCGATCTCCGAGGCGGTGGGGAAGTCCCGGACGGTGATCACCGAGAGCCTCTCGCTCCTCCAGATTCCGCCGAAAGTTCGCACCACGGCCCACGCTCTGGGGATTCAATCCAAGTCTCTACTCCTCGAACTTCTCAAGGCCGGGGACGAGGACGAGATGATCAAGCTGCTGGAAGAAGTCGCCACCCGAGGGCTCACCAGAGACGACCTTCGCAGCCGCCTGCGTACCCCCAAGAAAGCCGCTGGCACCCGAAAATCCAGTGTCCCGAAGCCTTACGTCTTCAAATTCAAGGCTCCGGACAAGACCTACTCCCTCTCCCTGAGCTTCCGCCAAACGGAAGTGGAGAAGTCGGACCTCATCCAGGCCTTGGAAACCATTCTCGGGCAGCTCCGAGACGAAGAAAGCTAGTAGAGCTTCGGACCTCTGCGACCGAAGCATCAGACGTCAGACGTCTGAGAGCGGTTCGGGTTGGGTCCCTGCGAGACGCGGTGCTCGAACTCGCCGGATCGGGTGCCTACCGCTTCAGCTAGGCGATTGAACGCACCGCAAACCGCCGCCCCGAACATACGTGCCAGCTCAAACAAGCTGCGCTCCGCGTCTCGCAGGGACCCAACCCGAACCCACCACCGAACGAGGTCGACGAACCCAATCCAAAAGGAACCACATCGCACCCCACTCTAGAAGCAACGACCATTCACGTTCCAAGAGAATCAGAACGCCCCGGGGACCCAAATATGCAGGTTTGGGCCGGGGTTTCCGGCTGCTGAGCGCAGAGTCTCCGAGCCTCAAAGGCCTCGCAAAGCCAAACCACCAGCCGCTCGAGCTCGATGAACCCCACGCCAAGAACGATCCTATGCGTGCTTCAAATGTCTCTCGTGTCTGAAGAACCCCGTCACAGGTACTCTAGAACCCAAGAACCAGGCGGGGAGCAGGAACTGGGTTCGCATCTCTTCAGTCGGGGTTCCCACCCACGGAGAGCAGCGTGTCTGAGCCTTGAGGACATCCGAATCGGAGAGGTCATTGACAACGGTATCCGCAAACGACGCCGGGGTATCGATCCTATGCGTGCTTCAAACCTCGCTCAAGTCGGAAGAATCCCGTCACAGGTAGTCCAGATCCCAAGAGCCGGCAGGGGAAGCAGGAACTGGGTTCGCAGGTTTTGGGTCGGGGTTCCCGCCCACGGAGCGCAGCGTGTTTGAGCCTTGAGGGAGTCGGCATCGGAGAGGTTGCTGCCAGAGGGTAGCCGCAACGACGGCGGGATAACGATCCGGCGAGTTCGAGCACCGTGGGCGGGAACCCCGACCCAAAACCGGTCTCCATCTCAGCCCCAACTTTGGGCATCAAAACAAAGCCGATCTCACGCCAAATCCAGATATAAGTTTACATAATATATCTTATCGGACTCAAAATATGGGCCGCAATTGGCAAGGGCATGCCTCTTCAGCAAACCTCAGTTCGAAGCCGGACCTCGCACCTCAGTCGCCCCTCGAAGTTCCATCGAGACTCTGTTGCTCATGCGGAGAAAGCACCTCACGCACCGCGGCCGTGTCGTAGAACGATCGAATCTCCTGGATCGCTCCATCCGCGACGCGCACCCAATCGCAGGTGTCGACCACACCCTTGGGCGTCTCATTCTCGAAACGGATGGCCGCCCGGTCACCGTCGGCGATCACGTCCTTGATCGTCAGAGCCATGACGCTCTTGCGAGCCATCGGCTCAATCGCGGCCAGGTACGGCTCTCGTCCTTCGAAACGCCCGAACGGACTGGTGTGCACAAAATCCGGCGCAAGCTTCTCCCTCAACCAATCCAGATCCATCCGAATCCACGCCTCGATCCACCCGACGGCCAACTCGGCGGCCTCTCCGGTCTGCCTCATCGAACAACCCTACCCTTCCCTGTTCCTTGTCGGTCAACGAACGACCAGTCTAACCCCGGCGAATCCAACGGTCTCGAAGGCTGGCTTTCCGTTGGGCATTAGGACCTCGAAACGTGGCGTCCGGGACGGCCCTCCGATAGTCTTGGCGCGCCATGTTTCGCCGCCTCGACCGCTACCTGATGTCGGAGATGATCGGCCCCCTGGGGCTGGGGTTCCTGGTGTACACCTCGCTGCTGCTGATTCGCTTCCTGTTTCAGTCGGCGGAGATGATCATCAAGCGCGGCCTACCCATCTCGATCGTCGGCGAACTCCTGGCCTACAGCCTGCCGAACATCATCGTTCTGACGATACCGATGTCCCTGTTGTTCGGAATCTTGATCGGCCTCGGCCGCCTGGCATCGGACAGCGAGTTGATCGCCCTACGCGCCTCGGGCATGAGCCTGACTTCGCTCTTCCGGCCGATTCTGTTGCTCTCCAGCCTGATGTGCCTGATCAACCTGGCGGCGATGATCTACGCCTTGCCCAACGGCAACCATGAATTCGAGAAGCTCCGCATCCGGATCATCACCGAAACGGTGGCTCAGCAAATCGAACCGCGGGTGTTCTATCCAGAATTCGAGGGCTACCTGCTCTACGTCTTCGACATCCCGGAGGGCGAAGAGACCTGGCACGGAGTGTTCCTGTCGGAGGCGGTGCCGACCAAGCAAACCAACAGCGTGACCGTCGCCGAGCGCGGTCGGCTGCGGCTGGATGAAACCGGCGAGAAGGTGATCCTCGAACTGGAGAACGCCTACGTCCACGAGGTCGACCTGGCGAACCCGGACCGCTACGAAGTCACCCTCAACCGGCGTGCCGAGCGAGTGCTCGAGGATCAGTTCGTCAGTTCCCAGAAGGCCAAGGTTTCCACCTCCAAAGGCCTGCGGGAGCTCACCCTACGGGAACTCCGGGACCGCTCCCTCGACCCGCGGGCGGAACCGGAAGAACGCAAGCTGGCGCGGGTCGAGATGCATAAGAAGTTCGCCATCCCGGTGGCCTGCCTGGTTTTCGGGATCTTCGCCCTGCCCTTGGGCTTCAATAATCGCCGCGGCAGCAAGGTCTCCGGCTTCGCCGTGTCGATGGGCGTCTTCTTGATCTACTACATCCTGCTCAGCAACGGCGAGGAGGCGGCCCGCTTCGGCAAAATGTCGCCGGGCCTCGCCGCGTGGCTACCGAATATCGTCTTGACGGTCTTCGGCCTGATCTTGTTCGCCCGGCGAAATCGCGACAAAAGCTTGCTCCTGTCCAAGGTCGATCATTGGATCCGGCAGGACCTGTGGCACGGCCTCGTGGCCCTTGATCGCTTCCGCAAGAGCAAGCAAAGTCAACGCATCGCACGTCGGCGGCAGCGACTGATCCGAGAATCGAGACCTGAGTCCTCGGCGGAACCGACGGTGCGGCTACGACTCCCCCGCCTCCGGATGCGGGTACCGAACATCCTCGACCGCTACGTCCTGCGGGTGTTCGGCGGCATCTTCTTGTTATCGATGCTGTCGGGCATCGTGCTCTACGTCATCGGCGACCTCGGCGAAAACGTCGATGACATCCTCAAGAACAACATCGGCCGGGACGTGATCTTTTCGTACTATCAATACCTGTCCCTGGACATCTTCTACGAGATCACTCCGATCATGGTGCTGGTCACCACCTTGATCGCCTTCAGCGTCCTGTCGCGCAGCAACGAAGTGACCGCCTGCCGCGCCCTCGGCATCAGCCTGTTCCGAATCTCGGTACCGGCGGTGATGGCGGCGCTGGTCATCGGCATCTTCTGCTTCTTCCTGGAGGCGGAAGTGCTGCCTGCCTCCAACCAGCGGGTGCAGCAGCTCAAGGATCAGATCAAAGCGCGAGAGACCGTGCGAACCTACCGACGCGCGGACCGGCAGTGGCTCTTCGGCCACGGCCGTTACGTCTACAACTACTTGAACTACGACGGTGACGCCCAATCCCTGCAGCGGCTGCAGATCTTCGAATTCGATGAGCGACGTCTCCTGAAGAGTCGGCTCTTCGCCAGCAAGGCGACCTACACGGAGAACGATGAGTGGCTGTTCGAAGACGGCTGGGCACGCGATCTCTCCGGCGCCGATGTCAGCGCCTATCGGCGCTTCGAGGAGCCCATCGTGGTCGACTATCCGGAGACGCCCGAGTATTTCGATTCCGAGATCCGACCACCGGACCAGATGGGCTATGGTGAGTTGCGAGAGTACATCGAGGAGATGCGCGACAGCGGCCAACGCACGGAGAGTCTACGGGTTGAGCTTTACCAGAAGTTCGCCTACCCCGCTATCTCCATCGTCATGGCCCTGGTCGGACTCCCCTTCGCCTTCCGGCTAGGCCGTCAGGGAGCCCTCTACGGCATCGGCATCTCGATCATCCTGGGCATCGTGTTCATCGGGGTGTTCGCCTTCTTCTCCACCCTCGGCGAAACCGGCGCCTTGCCGGCGGCGGTCGCCGTGTGGAGCCCCAACCTGCTGTTCGCGCTGATGGCGGGGTACCTGTTCTTGGGAGTGCGGACCTAATCGCCGGTCTTCGGCTGCGGCGTCACGAGCTGCCGGGTCAGGGCGGCGATACAGCGGTTGGTGACCTTGTTGATGCTCAGCGGACTGTAGCCCAACTCGGCGGCGACTTCGGGGGGCTCGTAGCCGAGTCCGTAGCGCAGGCGTAGAAGGGACTGGCAGCGCTCCGGCAGTTGTTCCAGACAAGCTTCGAGGTCGCGCCACAGATCCTTGCGCTCTTGCGCCGGAGGCTCCGGTTCGGCCATCCATTCAAGCACCACCGCGTCCACCGCCTGGTACAGCCGGCGACGGCGCTCCCGCCAGTAAAGGAGACATTTGTTGCGCAGAGTTCCGATCAACCAGGCCTCCGGGTCGCGCACCTTCTCCCATTGGTAGACCAGCGCGAGGAGCGTCTGCTGGAGGATGTCCTCGGTATCCTGGGGCGGGATGCGATGGCGCGCAAAAATCGCTTTGAGCTTGGGTTGCACCTCTTGAAGGAAGTCCTCCAAAGAGGTCTCGAGCGGTGCGTTGTTCAAGGCTCTCATGACCTTTTCCAGCCGACTGTCATTTTGTGCGCGCCTACGTTTTACGCTAGCAGCAAACAGCGGCTATTGTCTAGCGGCCGGCGAGTGTAACTCCTGCATCTTTTCCCCTTCCCCATCCTAGCCTGCGTCACTCGCCGGTCACCTACGGCGAGACCGTCCGTGAAGAAAAGCAGGCTAGCCATCGGGTCGACCCTCGCCTTCATCGGGCGGCGCTAGAAAACCCACTTCGAGGAGCTGCTGAGCGAGTTGGGCGAGGCACCGGTGCGTCACCTTGGGAATGCTCGAAGGCTGGTACCCGAGCCGCTTACCGGCCTCCGCCGCGGTGAAACCGAGGCCATAGCGCAGGCGCAAAACCCGCCGGCAACGCAGCGGCAACCGCTCCAGCACCTCTTCGAGATCGACTTTGAGATCCGCCTTCTCCTGACTCGGCGCGCGGCCGTCGGCGAGGAACTCGAGAATGGCGTCGTCCACCATGTCGAACAATCGGATTTTGTGCCGACGCCAGTAGATCACGCACCGATTGCGCAGGGTGACCAGCAGCCAGGCATCGGGATTGCGAATCGTCTCCCACTGACGCACCAGGATCAGGAAGGTCTCTTGAAGAAGATCCTCGGCATCCTGAGCGGGAATGCGATAGCGATAGAGAACCCGACCCAACCTGCCACGGGATCGTTCGAGAAGCGCCTCCAGAGACGACGACTCCACCGTCGATCTTTCAACTTTCAGAGTCTTCTTCCCTCCCGCAGAAAACCAGAGTGCTTACGTAAATAAAATACACAATAAATACATATCCGTCCAGGGCAGTTTCGCGCGGTTTCTGGCGAAACGTCGGAGCCCTTCGAGAAGGCGGACAGCCGAAAGGAGAAAGAAAGTGGGATGGGACCCGGAGTCCCAAAGAACTCCGGGTCCGGCCAGCATGGATGGTCGCTCAGTTGCCGGAGAGCGGCGGCTCTGTCTCATCGCGAGCCGCAGTCTCCGGAAGACTCGGCGCGCCCTTGATCCGCTGCACCGCCTCCCGGACGAGACCGAGTGTTACCTGCTCTCGTTCCACCGCATCGCGGAATACCAGCAACGCCGCGATCGCCTCTCGATGGATCTGTTTCGAGCGGAAGATCGGCAACATCGCTTGCGCGAGGACCTTGATCTCGGCCCAGCGTTTCTGCGAGCCGTAGAGCGTCGCCAGATCGAGAGAGACGAGGGCCGCGTCGTAGTCCCTCGACAAGTCCAGGAACTTGCTCTGAGCCTCTCGCAACAACTCCTCGGCCTCGTCAAAGCGGCCCAGGCCCTGATAGACCCGGCCCTCGATCCAGCCAAAGCGAATGAGGTCCACTCGATTGCCGAGTTTGTGGTGAAGAGCGCGCGCTTCGTCGAGGGTCTCCAGCGCCTCGTCGAAGCGATTCGCGTTCACCAGCGAGAGAATGAGGTTATGGCGCACGACCAGCACAAGGCGCGGTTCGAGAGCAGGGTCGATCAACTCCACCCCTTCCCGAATCCAGCGAATTTCCGCCTCTTCCTGGCCGCTCGCCTCGCTGCACATGCCCTTGCTGATCAGGGCCTTGCCGAGCAAATGCGACTCGCCGTTCCGGCGAGCGGTCCGGATCACCCGGTCCAACAAGTCCTCGGCCTCGGCAAAGCGACGCTGAGACACTCGGAGAGACGCTTCGAGCCACTGCAGATGAGCTTTCTCAATCGGGTCACCGGTTCCCAAGGCGAGCAGGCTTCGAGCGACGGCAAAGGCTTTTTCGGCCTCCGGGTAGCGCTCCTGAATACAGAAGCAAGCCGCGAGTTCACCGGAGCATCGGGCCTTCATATCCTGAACCAGGGACTCCCCGTAGTACTCGACATCGAGGACCGAAGCGATGGCCAGGGCGAGACGTGCCAAATCCACCGCGCACTGAGGATCTCGCGGCCGCTGCGCCTGACAGTCCGCCAGCAACGACTCGCAGAGGGACCAGGTCTGGAATCGCCGACTGTTCCTGATCAAGACCAACTGCCGATCCACCGGATGCCTTGCGAACTCCATACGCAACGCCGGAATAGCCGCTTGTTCTTCGGCCAGCTCTACTTTGCGCTCGAGCAATTGCTCGGACATCCGATGGAAGGTTCCGGAGTAATCGTGCGATCCGGCCACCGTCCCATCAAATTCAACGACCTTCCCGTACAGCAAATCACTTTCTGAGCCGAGGGGCCACCAGCGTGCGGTGACCTCCTGGCAGCTCGAGCACCCGGTGAGCAGATGCCGTACCACCCCTCGCGCCTCCTCGCGCGACAGATCACACCGGCGAAACTGCTCCAAGAGCGCAGGGTCCGGATGAGACTCAATCATTTTTGGACTTTCTCCAAAAGCCGGCCGTGAGTAATTCGCGGCTCAAGGCCGCCAGACAGCGGTTCGTGATCTTGCGGATACTCGACGGACGGTAGCCCATCTTCTCCGCCACTTCCGAAGGGCCGAATCCGAGTCCGTAGCGAAGACGGAGGAGGCGACGGCAGCGTTCCGGAAGCTTGACGAGAACGCGCTTCAAATCATGTGAGAGGTCTGACTTCGCTTGCGATGGCGTCTGCGGCTCGGCCAGCAGATCCAGAATCGCGGCGTCCACGGCTTCGGTAATTCGGCCGCGACGCTTACGCCAGTAGACAATGCACTTCTTGCGGAGGGTACCTACGAGCCAAGCTTCGGGATTCTGGATCTTGTCCCACTTGTAGAGCAACGTAAGCTGCGCGTCCTGCAGAATATCTTCCGCATCCTCAGGGGGTACGTCGTAATGACGTAAAACGCGCTCGAGCCCCGGGCGAATCTTCCTCAGGAGTTGATTGAGGGGCTCTCGAACTTCCGGTCGATCCAGTGTGGCCATTCCGGGCAGATCCCTTTGTGTCCTCCCTGACAGGGTAACACCGCCTTCCCAGGCTGTCCAGGACGCAACTCCCGCGGGAAGTGCGTCCTGGAGGTGAGAGACTTGCTCGACCGCTCTGGCGACCACGGCGCTGACTAGGAACCGCCGATCGGATCCAATCCCGGACCGACTTCACCGTCACCATCGCCATCTCCTTCAGTGGAGTTGACGCTGGGAAAATCGTTGATCGGAAGGCGGTTCTCGTCGTTCTCGCCATCTTCGGATGCTGGCTGCAGAGCGTTCAGTATCCAAGTCCAGACGGACTGAAAACTGAATTCGCCACCCGCGCGATCGGATTCTTCGGACGGGACCGGCGCCCCCGTCACCGAAATGGGGACAATGAGGGCGGCGCACAATGCGACCAGGGCGACCCAGGTCGTCCAACGACGGTTGTATGAGCACATAACAGATCCTCCCAAGAGATGAGAAATTTCTACAATAGGCCAAGATTTGGCCGTCAAGACCTAAGTGCGCCACCGCCGGTGAAGCGGGACACATATATGTAGATCTTTCTCAGTCGAAAACTGCAAGAATCTATCCGACTCACACGCCCCATGTCGCGTCAGGCAGTACCTTGTCCGCGCCGGCCCCGACAAATCCCTTGATGGACGGGTTCGGGCGCGACAGAACTACTCTTTCTCGCAGAATCCTACTTCGGCAAGCTGGCGCGTCAGGCGGGTCAAGCAGCGGCTGGTGACTTTCCGGATGCTGGAGGGCTGATAGCCGAGGGTCGCGGCGACCTCCGCCGGTTTGTACCCCAGTCCGTAGCGCAGCTTGAGGAGATCTCGGCAACGCTCCGGGAGCTGCTCCAACACCCGTTCCAGATCGTGACGCAGCATCGCCCCACGCTGGGACGGAACCTCCGGCTTGGCGACCATCTCGAGAATGGAAATGTCCACCGCGTCACAGATCTGCGAGCGGCGCCGTCGCCAGTAGATGATCGAGCGGTTGCGCACCGTGGCGAGCAACCAAGCCTCCGGGTTATAGATCGTGGCTCGCTTGAAGACCAGATCGAGAAAGCTCTGCTGCAGCAGATCCTCAGCGTCCTCTACCGGCACCCGGTAGCGCGCGAGAATCCTGCGCAGCTTCGGCTGCAGTTTCCCGATCAGCTCTTCGATCGAAGGTTCGGGCGTGGAATGTTCGGCAGGTGACGTCATTCTAGTCTGTAGTTTTTACCAAACCGCGAGGTCAGGATAACACTCCACAGCGCCGCCTGTCCACAGGAGCGCGATACATCTACTCATCTCGGCGTTCACCGGTCCTCGCTCCCCCCTCCACAGCCCACTCTAACGACCAGAGGCCGGGGGATTCCCCCGGCCTCTCCGCATTCTTCTAGGCGCCCACCGCCTGGGCCTACATCGACGCCGTCGCGCCGAGAGCTTCCGCCCCTTGGCGCAGCTTCTCCGCCGCTTCGGTCGACTCCCAGCGCAGCTCCGGCTCGCTGCGACCGAAGTGGCCGAAGGCCGCCGTCTGCCGATAGATCGGCCGCCGGAGTTCGAGGTACTCGATGATGCCGCGCGGGTCGAGGGGGAAGGTGGCGCGCACCAGCTTCTCGATGTCCGAGGCCGGCAGCCGGCCGGTACCGAAGGTCTCGATGTGGACGGACACCGGATCCGCCACGCCGATGGCGTAGGCGAGCTGCACTTCCACTCGGTCCACCACCTCGGCCGCCACCAAGTTCTTGGCAATGTGCCGCGCCATGTAGCTCGCCGAACGATCCACTTTGGTCGGATCCTTGCCGGAGAACGCTCCCCCACCGTGACTGCCGACGCCGCCGTAGGTATCGACGATGATTTTGCGACCGGTCAGGCCGCAGTCACCTTGCGGACCACCGATCACGAAGCGACCGGTGGGATTGATGTGGAAGATCGTCTCGGCGTCCAGCATTTCCTCCGGCGCCACCGGCCGGATCACCCGGTCGATGATCTGACGGCGGATCTCGTCCTGCTCCACCTCCGGATCGTGCTGGGTGGAGATGACGACCGTATGCAACCGCACCGGCTTCGTTCCGTTGTATTCCACCGTCACCTGGCTCTTGCCATCGGGCCGCAACCACGGGATCTCGCCGCTGCGCCGCACTTCCGACAGGCGTCGCGTCAGCCGATGCGCCAACACCAACGGCAGAGGCATCAGCTCCTCCGTTTCCCGGCAGGCGAATCCGAACATCAACCCCTGATCACCGGCACCGCCGGGATCGACTCCCATGGCGATATCCGGCGACTGCGGGTCGAGGGCCGACACGACGGCGCAGCTATTGCCGTCGAAACCGTAGGCAGGGTTGTCGTAGCCGATGTCGCGGATGGTTTGGCGGGCGACGGCGGCGAAATCGACCTGCGCGGTGGTGGTCAGTTCGCCGGCGAGAAGCACCATGCCGGTGGTGACCATGGTCTCGCAGGCAACGCGACCCTGCGGATCGTCCGCCAACACCGCGTCGAGGATCGAGTCGGAGATCTGGTCGGCGATCTTGTCGGGATGTCCGTCCGTCACCGACTCGGAAGTGAAGAGATGATGTTTGGAATCAGCCATAGTTTGTTACCTCGGAGCGGAAAGGCCCTGCAGTGTTCGTCAAAAGGCCCTTCAGAGAGGACGCTTGGAAGGAGAAAACTCGTATTTACAGGTTTCGATGTTATCACAGACGGCGGCGCTGACCGGGGCCCTCGATCACCTCGTAGAACACGCTACACAGAGCGTGAAAGGTCGCTTCGGCGGTCGCTCGGCGGCGATCTTCTTGGCCGCCGGTGAGCGAGCTAATGATGCCGCCGCCGCGACGCGTTCCGGCCAAGAAGCCGCTCCTGCGAGCCAGCACTCCGGCCGGCAGTTCAATGGATCCACTGCTCCCCAGGGCCTCGCCGAGGGGACAGTGAACGGCGGCCCAGGCGCGGATGAAGGTGCGCGGAGGATCCTCGTCCAGGGTGAGCGTGTGAAGTCCTCCTTCCACGGCCACGATGAACGGATACTCTTCCTCCAGGCGCTCGGCCAGCACCGCCACTCGCTGATGGACTGAGGCCACCACCTCCTGATCCGAAACAGCCAGCCCGACGGGCTTCTGCTCCACCGCCTGGGGCACCACCGCGACCGAGGGCTGCACCCCCACAACCTCGCGAAAGTAGCGCGAGAAGGCATCGCGCACACCGAGCAGGCGCGGCGAGGTGGAACCGGCCACGGCGACCGCCGTTCCGGTTTGGAGGGTTCTCCAGAAGTCCTTAGAATCAAAGGCCATGATCACCAGCCGCCACAACTCGAAGATGAAGGATATGCGGCGACTCCGACGTTGTAAAGACGACCGGGCGGTGGTCGAAGGACCCCACCTGATCGAGGAGGCGATGGCCGCCGGCCGAGTGGTGGAAGAGATCTTCGTCGCGCCCGACGCACCCTGGGGAGAGCACTGGCGGGACGCCGCCGGCCGGCCGCCGACGGCGGTCCACGAAGCGGTGCTGAGAGAACTGGCGGACGCCGACAGCCCACGCGGTGCCGTCGCCATCGTGCACCTTCCGCGGGCAGGCTTGGAAAGCCTACCGCCGGCCGCTGCGGACGGCCTGGTGGTGTACGTGGACGGCCTCCAGGACCCCAGCAACCTCGGCGCCCTCGCCCGAGTCGCCGAGGCGGCAGGTGCCGAGGCGCTGGTGCTGGCGCCGGCCACCGCCCATCCCAATCATCCGCGGGCGCTGCGCGCCTCCGCCGGCAGCCTGCTGCGCCTGCCGGTGGCCCGCAGGGTCGCCGTAGCGGAGACCGCCGCCTGGACCGCCGCTCCGTGGATCGCCCTCGCCACCCGTGGCGGCTCCGATCTGTTCCGGACGAAACTCCCCCGCTGCGCCGTTCTCGCCTTGGGCTCCGAGGGCCGAGGCTTGTCGCCGGAGGCTGAGAACCAGGCCGCCTACTCGGTCACGATCCCTCTGCGGCCGCCGGTCGAATCGCTCAACGCGACGGTCGCTGCAGCCCTGGTGCTGTTCGAAGTCGCCGGTAGGCGTGGCTAGAGGCCCGCTCCCGACTGGTAAACTTGCAATGCTCGGCAGAGCCTCTCTCTCCCGGACCTCACTCATCACCATCCAAGGGGCTTCGATGAAGATCGCACTCGGCACCGACCACGCCGGCTACGAGTACAAGGAACGCATCAAGGAGTACCTGACCGAAGGCGGCCATGAGGTCGTCGATTTCGGAACGGACTCCGACGAGTCCTGTGACTACCCCCGCTTCATCGTGCCCGCGGCGCGCGCCGTGGCCGACGGCACCTGCGACCGCGCCATCGTCCTCGGAGGTTCCGGAAACGGTGAAGCGATGGCCGCCAACCGCATCCGGGGAGTGCGCTGCGCACTGTGCTGGAACGAAGAATCGGCCCGCCTGGCGCGACAGCACAACGACGCCAACGCCCTCTCTCTCGGCCAGCGCATGATGCCCCTCGAAAGCGCCCTGAAACTGGTCCGCATCTGGCTCGAAACACCCTTCGAAGGCGGTCGCCATGTTCGGCGGATCGAACTGCTGGACAGCCTCTAGCCGGCTGCCCCTCTCCAGCGACACCCCCGTTAAGCGGAAACTTCTTGCCCCCACCGGACCTCGCTAGCCTGCTTGCGCCCTTCGAGCCCTTGCAGGACGAACCGCTGGCCCCCTGGACCACCTTCCGGATCGGCGGTCCGGCGGACTGGTTCGTGACTCCGACCTCCGGCGATCAACTGGCGAAGGTGGTGAGCCTCGCCCGGCGCCACGAGATTCCCTATTTCTTGCTCGGCACCGGCGCCAACATCCTGGTGGGCGATGGTGGGTTTCGAGGGTTGGTGATCCACAATGGCGCCCGGCAGATGGGCATCGACGGCCACCGGGTATGGGCCGAAAGTGGCGCTCGGGTGTACCCGGATCTGATCGAGCTGGCGGTAGGCGCCGGACTGTCCGGCCTGGAGCACTATGTGGGCATCCCATCGAGCGTCGGCGGCGCTCTGTGGCAAAACCTCCACTTTCTCGCTCCACCGCCGAAGCGCGAACGGACCATGTTCATCGAGGAAGTTCTCTCGGAGGCTGAGATCCTCGACCAGGAGGGCCAGCGCCGCCGAGTGGGGGTCGAATACTTCGACTTCGGCTATGACTACTCGATCCTGCACATCCGGCAGGACATCGTCCTGCGCGCCACCTTCGACCTAGAGCCCAAGATCGAAGCAGAAATGCGGGCTGTAATGGCCGCCAATCTCGCCTGGCGCGGCGAGCGCCACCCTCCCCTCGACACCGAACCGAGCGCCGGATCGATCTTCAAAAAGATCGAAGGGATCGGCGCCGGCCGGCTGATCGACGAAGCGGGGCTCAAGGGCCTGACCGTCGGCGGCGCCGAGATCAGCCCCCGCCACGCCAACATCATCGTCAACCGCGGCGGAGCGACGGCGCGCGACGTGCGCATCTTGATCCAGCGAGTCCAGCAAACGGTCCACGAGCAAACCGGTCGGCGACTCGAGCCGGAAATCTCCTTCATAGGAGAGTTCGCAGAGCCTCCTATGCTATAATTGCATATAGAGCGGGTCAGCCTCACCGACCATCTCTTGCTTTCCGTGCCTCGGTTCCGAGTGGACGAGTTCCAACCAACGGAGCCTTGCTGTTCGATTCCGATGTTGCTGGATTCTGATTCGAGGAGAACCCGCTCCATGCATTCCCTGCGCGCTATCTCGGCTGGACTCTCGCTGATCGCCCTCGGGCTGATCGCCCCCTCCTTCGCCACCGCCGCCACCTGTACGGGTGACGTGAGCTGCGGCTTCAACCCATGCAAAACCCCGTCCGCTGCACCGCCGGACAATTTGTGGAGCCGGCTAGAGCCGGTGGACCGAGACGGGCTTCCGACCAGTACCTTTTCGTCCCTTACCAGCCGCGACACCACCTGGTTCGATCGCAACGCCGGCCACGGTCTGAGCAAACCCTACTGGCAGTCCATGGATATCGAGAACGGCTACTTGTTCTCCGGAATCAACTTGGGCTTCCAGGTCTGGTCCCTGGCGAATCCCGTGAGCCCGAGCCGCCGGGCCAACGAACCCCTTAGCTCGATTCCCAGCATGTTCGGGGATCCGCACGACTACTTCGTCATCCGTGACGTTGACGCACCGCGGGGAAACAATAACCTGGTAACGATGACCGGTGCGGGCGCCATCGGCTTCGTGGTGTGGGATACCACCTCCAAAAGCAATCCGGTGGTGATTTACCAAGACGGCGGAAACAGCGGTGAAAAATTCGGCGAGGAGGTGTACGCCACCACCATCAACGGTACCGACTACGGCTTTATGGCGGCGCGCAACTTCAGCGGAGCCGGCCTGTGGATGTACGACCTGAGCGCCGCATTAGCTTTGGGCACCTCGGTGTGTGTCGAACGGCGGCCGTCGGTAGTGAACCCCTCTTGCGACGGAGTCTTCAAGGGCAAGCTGTCGGACGATCCTCAGAGCCACATCGACGGCACCGGAAACGACACCGTGGGCCACTGGATCGTCTTCAGCGGCGGCCTCGCCGGGGCCAACGGGTTCGAAGTGTGGAACGTATCCGACCCGGACCAGCCGGTGCAGGTGATGAACGGTTTGAACTCCGACCGCGTACACGGAGGCGCCATGTGGTTGCACGGCGGCCGCCTGTACCTCGCCATGTCCGTCCGCTTCGTCGACCAAGCTCGCATTTACGACGTGAGCTGCCTTCTCGGCGGCGGCTCCTGTTCTCTGCCGGCGCCGATCTACTCGTTCCCCCTAGTCGGCTACGGAGTTCAAAGCATAGCGACGGTGACCTACTCCGAAAGCAACGGCGCGCCGTTCGTTTACTTCGGTCGCAAAAGCGGATCCGCTATCGAAACCCTACAGGGCGAATGGCTGCTCGATGTTTCCGGTCTGCCGGCCGCCGATCCCACCACCATCACCGGTGGCGACCCCAGGAGCGGCAACCTGGGTCAGCCGACGGAGATCCAGTTCGGTACCACTGTCGGTTACTGGAGTTGGTACTACTCCTGCCACCCCACCGGCTCCAACTTCTTCGAGCCCGCCGACGGCATGTTCGCCGGGCCCTACTTCTACCGTGCCGGTTCCTCGATCTTCGATATCCACGAATTGACCGACAGTCCGCCAAACCCGGTGATCTTCGACAGCGGCTTCGAGACCGGAAACCTCATCGAGTGGTCCGCTAGCGAGGGCGACTGACGACCGGCCAAAGAAAAACCCGCCGCTCGACCACGTACAGGGCGAGAACGGCGGGTGTTCCCTACAAAGGCGAAAGCGTCTTCCGTCCGCCGCCCTCAGCGCTCCTTGAGGGCCGCAATCAGGGCCGGCACCACCTCGTGGAGATCGCCCACAATGCCGTACTTCGCCATGCCGAAGATCGGCGCACCGGCATCCTTGTTGATCGCCACTACGCAGGACGAGCCCTTCATACCCACCGCGTGCTGAATCGCGCCGGAAACGCCGACGGCGATGTAGAGCTTCGGCGCCACCGTCTGGCCCGATGAACCGATTTGGCGGTCCCGCTCCAGCCAACCGCTGTCGATCACCGGCCGGCTGGCGCCGATGTCCGCTCCGAGCACCTCCGCCAGCTCGCGGACCGGGCCGAGCTTGTCCTCGCCGCCGACCCCGCGACCGACGGCGACAATGACGTCCGCCCGGGTGAGGTCCACCTGGTTGCCGCCGGCATCTTCGATCGACAGAATCTCCCGGTCCGGCGTGACTTCGCCTGAGGACAGGGCCTCGACCGGCGCGCTCCCGGCCTCCAGACCGCTTGCCGGGAAGGCGCCGGACTGGACCGAAAGCAGCACCGTACCCTCGCCCTTCATGCGCACGGTGGAGCCCATCTTGCCCCCAAGGATCGGGCGGTTCCAAAGGAATTCGTCGCCCTCCCGACGCCAGCCGGTGACTTCCGGCAGCAGTCCTGCCTCGATCTCCTGAGCCAGCCGAGGGAAATAGTCGACGCTCTGGTAGGCGTGGGCGAACACCACGTAGGCCGGCGCCGCCTCGCGCAGGGCCGGCGCCAGCAGCGAGATGTAGGCCCCGGGAGTGTAGACCTCGAGCGCCGGGTGATCGACCACCCGCAGGGCGGCCAGCTTCGTCGAACCGGCGATCTCTTCCGCCAGGGCGCCGATGTTCGAGCCCAGCAGCACCGCCTCGGCGGTGCCGCCGATCTCCCCCGCCAGACGCTGGCCGGCGACCATCGCCTCCTTGGCCTGGCGGGTTAGGCGGCCCTCTTCCTGTTGCAGGACGATCCACACGCGACTCATGACAACACCCTCGCTTCGTTCTGTAGCTTGTCGACCAGCGTGCTGCTGGCGGTGACCGCGTCACCTTCGATGATTTGGGCCGCCTCGCCGCTCTCCGGGAAGGCCACCGAGACGATCTCCAGGCGGGAGCCGGCGGCGCCCACCTGCGAGGCGTCGAGGCCGAGATCCGCCGGTGTCACCGTGTCGATCGGCTTGCGCTTGGCCTGCATGATTCCCTTCAAGGAGGCATAGCGCGGATGGTTGATGCCGGCCTGGATTTCGAACACCGCCGGCAGGGCGATGCGGGCGATCTCGTTCTTGCCGCCTTCCATTTCGCGGGTCACCTCAGCGCTTGCCGCCCCTTCTTCGATGTCCACTCCCATCACCAGCCAGGAGTGCGGCCAGCCGAGGAAGCCGGCGAGCACCGAACCCGTCGAGCCAAAGCCAACATCGTCGGACTGGGAGCCGGTCAGCACCAGCTCGCAGCCCTCCTTCTGAACCGCTGCCGCCAGCGCCCGACCGGTGGCGATGGCGTCGCCACCAGCGAAGGCGGAGTCTTCCAGGTGGACAGCGCGAGCGGCGCCCAACGCCAGCCCCTTGCGCAGAGCTTCCTTCACCCGCGCCGGCCCGAGGCTGAATACGATCACCTCACCGCCGGAGGCCTCGGCGATGCGCAGCCCCTCTTCCAGGGCGTACTCGTCGCTCTCGTTGATGATGAAGGGAAGGTCCTCTTCATCGAGCCACCGGCCGTCCTTGCTGACCCGCAGCCGGGCTTCGGTGTCCGGAACTTGTTTGATGCAAACCGCAACGCGCATCCCTATCCTCCTTGCCTATGCGAGAAAATCATGCGGAGAAATGTGAGCCCTAATCTGCCCGTATCCTCCTGAAGAGCCCGTGGCGCTCCTGGGAGCGGAGGGCTTCGAGCAGCCTGGGTAGGTGTATTTTTGCAAGCCTTCGTCCGTGCCTGCGAAGAGGCAGTCTAGCAGGCCAACCCAAGCCCTCGCCACCCTCGAAATATTCTATCTATACCATGCCTTGAATTACTTCAAAAAAGACTCCTGGTACGCCCAATCTACCCTCAAAATCGATCCTCGAATCCTGGCCCACGGAATCCCCTACACCCCCCAACCGTTCTCTCCCGATAGACCATGAATGCACTTCATAGAGCCCTCTACCCCGACCCTCCCGGCCCCCTTCCGGAGTCGCGCTGGGCGCGTCTTCGCCGGCGGTGGCGGCGCCGCGTTCTGCGCGTCTTCGACCGCACACTCCTCTTCCTTTACCGGCTAATCGCCTGGCTGGACGATCGAGCGCCGGTGGAACGCCGGTACTTTCGCGTCGCGATTTTCGGTTCGAGCCGCATCCAGCGTCACGACCCTCTCTACCATCAGGTGCGCCATCTCGCCCGGCGCCTCTCGGAGGCCGGCTGCGACATCGTGACCGGCGGCGGGCCGGGGCTGATGACCGCCGCCAACGAAGGCGCCCGCGAAGGCGCCGAGGGCTGGCGCACCCGCTCTTTCGGGCTGACCATCCTGCTGCCCTTCGAGGAGCAGCCCAACCCTTTCCTCGACGAGGTGTCAGAACACCACACCTTCTTTTCCCGGCTGCACCACTTCATCCGCATGAGCCACGCCTACGTGGTAGTCGATGGCGGGCTCGGCACCACCCTCGAAGCGCTGATGGTGTGGCAGCTCCTGCAGGTCGGCTTACTGGAAGACGATCGCGAGCTGGTTTTCGTAGGACCTATGTGGGAGGGCCTGCGCCGTTGGGTGGAAGCGGACGTGATCTCCCGGGGCTTGGCCTCCGCAGGAGACCTGGACCAGGTTCATTGGGTCGCCAGCACCGAGGAAGCGCTGACCATCGTGCGTGGCGCCCGGCGGCGATTCATCGAGCGGCGCGGCGATCTACTCGCCCACCCGCGCGAGCGAAGAGCCCCCTCTCCGGCCGGCGAGTCGACTTCGGTCCGCTAGCCCCACCCAGCGCCTCGGAAGAGGCGATGGCTCAATGCTTGCACCGCCTCGAATGCAGGCAGTTTCGCCGCCCGGATTGGGCGAAAGCGGGCGGATCGCCGGCGGATTCGGAAGGAATACCCGCGCACGAGTGCCAGAGCGGCACTAGCCCGAGCTGAGAAGGTCGCGCTGGGTGGCTTGGAGAGTGACCCGGGGCATGCTACCGTCCGTTCGATTTTTCTGCCTCCGGAGACAGCGATCTTGCAGATTCCAATGCCACTTCTATCCGTCGTCAGCCCACCGTCCATCGGCCACTCGGAGGGTCCGGGCATCCTGGAGGTCTTTCTCCAGTCCGGCCCGATGGCCAAGGTGGTGCTCGCCGTGCTGGTGATCTTCTCCCTGCTGTCCTGGGCGACCATCGTCGCCAAGGCGCTGCAGTTTCAGCGCGCCGACCGCCAGAGCGCCTCGTTCTTGCAGATCTTCCGCAAGAGCCGGCGCTTCAGCGAGGTGGCGAATTCCGCTTCGAGCCTGTCGGCGTCACCGATGGTCGGCCTCTTCCAGACCGGTCACGCGGAGATCGACGCTCAGATCAAGCACTCCCGGGCCGGCGATGAGGGGTCTTCGGGAGCCCTGCGGATCCGCTCCATCGCCGCCCTCGAGCGCAGTCTGCAACGGGCCGTCCACGTCGAGCTGCAGGCCTTCAGCCGCTGGACACCGCTCCTGGCCACCACCGCCGCCGCCACGCCATTCATCGGACTCTTCGGCACCGTATGGGGCATCATGGTGGCCTTCCAGGACATCGGTTTCACCGGCTCGACTTCCCTGGCCGTGGTGGCACCGGGCATCGCCGAAGCCCTAGTCAACACCGCCGCCGGCCTGGGAGCCGCCATTCCGGCCCTAATCGCCTACAACTACTTCGCCAATCGCCTGCGGCGCCTGCGCCTGCGGCTAGAGGACTTCGCCCTCGAATTCCTCAACCTGGCCGAGCGCAACTTCACCTAGGGAACCCGCATCATGGCCTTCCACATCGGCGACTCCGACGATCAGGTGCTGGCAGACATCAACGTCACGCCGCTGGTGGACGTGATGCTGGTTTTGTTGATTGTCTTCATGATCGCCGCACCCATGCTGCACCAGGGCATCGCGGTGGATCTACCGAAGGCGGACCAGCGAGCGCTGCCGATGCGGCAGCAGGATCCGCTGGTGGTTTCGGTAAGCCGTGACGGCATCGTCTACCTGCGGGACACCCCCGTCCACCCCACCCAACTGGTGGAGCGGCTGCTGCCGATTCTCGAGTCCCGGGAGGACAAGCTGGTGTTCTTGAAAGGCGACCGGGAAGTGCCCTTCGGGTCGGTGATCGAAGTGCTGGACGTGCTCCAGCAAGGGGGCATCACGGAGGTCGGAATGGTCACCGAAACACCGCCGCGAGGGTCCGGCCGTTGACCCGATCCGTCGAGGGCATTCTGGAAGGGCGCGCTCGGCGTACCGGCCCCCGCCTGCCGCGCAGCGCCTTGGTTGCGGCGATCGCCCTCCACGCTTCCGTCGCCCTCATCGCCTTCATTGCACCGCGCTGGGGGCAGGCGAAGGCCAAGCCGATCGAGTTCGTGCCCATTCGCCTGGTTCCGGCCCGCGCCCTGGGCAGCGAGGTCGCGCCGCGAAATCCTCCGCAGGCCGCTCCGGAACGCCCCAAGCCCGCCGAACCCGAACCGACGCCCCCGGAACCGGCGCCGGCGCCGCCCGAACCAAAGCCGGAACCCCGGGCCACTCCTGACCCACCGCCGAAGGCGGCGCAGAATCCACCGGCAACCAAGCCCACGTCCGAACCCCCTCCGCCGACTCCACCGCAGCAGCGCCGCGGTTCGGCCCAGGGCAATCCCCTCGGCACCACCGCCGACCTCGGCGCCTCCGTCGCTGGAGTGGACAACCCCAACTTCACCTACACCTACTACCTCGATCGCATGCTGAGGCTGATCGAGGGCCAGTGGCGGCGACCGTCCACCGATCAGGGCGTGGAAACGGTCGTCTATTTTCGGATTCAGCGCGACGGCAGCATTCGAGACCTGGACGTATCCAAGCCGTCCGGCTCCAGTGCCTTCGACCTGGCGGGGCTGCGGGCGGTCCAAAACGCCGCCCCGTTTCCACCGCTGCCGGCCGGCTACCGCAATGACTCTCTCGGAGTGAACCTCGTCATCCGCTAGGAGCCTTCTCTATGTCATCCACTCCCACTCTTCGCCCTGCTCTTTGGGGCCTGATCTGGACAGCGCTTCTTCTTCCGGCCTCCGTCGGGGCACAAACGCAGCCGGCGGATCTACCCGCCGATGCCAGCGACGTGACGGTCGAACTCAACACCCAGGGCCGCGGCCTCTACCAACTCGCCCTGCCGGAGCCCGAGGGGGTCGGCACCCTCCGCTCCACCGACCGCGCCGGTGCCGAGTCCCTCGACGCCACCCTGCGGATGGATCTCGAATTGAGCCGGGTGTTCGAAATCCAGGGGCCGGAGCAGCTTTCGATCCTCGCCTTGACCGGCGACCGAGCCCGCGATTTCGAGCAGTACCGTTCCCTCGGCAACGAGCTGGTGATCCTCGGCAAGGTCCGCGCCGAGGACGCCAAGTTGGTCTACGAAGGCCGGCTTTACGACCTCACCGCCGGTCAGGCGATCCTCGGCAAGCGATACCGCGGTTCAGCGGACGCCATGCGGCGCATCGCCCACATCTTCGCCGACGAGGTGATCGCCTACCTCGCCGGCCGCCGAGGCATTGCCCAGACCACCATCGCCTTCACTTCCGACCGCACCGGCCGGAAGGAGATCTTCCTCACCGATTACGACGGCTACAACCAGCGGCAGCTCACCGGTCACAAGTCCACTTCCATGTCGCCGGACTGGGCTCCGGGCAACGGCTCCCTGGTCTACACCTCCTTCGTCGGCGGCAATCCGGGCATCTATCGGGCGGACATCGCCACCGGCGAGAAGACCCCGGCGATCACCGAGGGCCTGCAAAACATCTCCGCTTCGTTCTCCCCTGACGGCAGGAAGCTCGCCTTCTCCCGCGCCCTCGGGGCCAACTCCGAGATCTTCGTCGCCGACACCTCCGGGCGAAGCCTGCGTCAGCTCACCCACTCCCGCGCCATCGACACCAATCCGGCCTGGTCCCCCAAAGGCACCGAGATCGCCTTCACCTCCAGCCGAGCCGGCAACCCGAACGTCTACCTGATGGACGTCGAGGGAACCAACGTCCGGCGCATCAGCCGCGACGGCAATTACAGCGACGGCGCCGCCTGGAGCCCGTCCGGTGACAAGCTGGCCTTCGCCAGCCGCATCCGGGGCCGTTTCGAGATCGTGGTGACCGATGTCGTGACCCGCGAGAGCCGGGTACTGACCCGCGGCGGCGGCAATAACGAACAGCCGACCTTCTCGCCGGACGGCCAGTGGATCGCCTTCACCTCCAACCGCTCCGGCAGCAAGCAAATCTGGGTGATGAACGCCGAGTCCGGGGGCGACATGCGCCAGCTCACCCGCGACGGGAACAACGAGTCACCGGCCTGGTCCGGCTACCCTTCTCGGAAGTAACCTTCGACCCTCCTCGACACAGCGTATTTGTCACCTCGTGGAAACGCCGAAAGTCCTTGAAACGATGGATCTTCTTCTGTTATGGTCCAAAAGGTCCTGTAGGTGACACAGGCTGCGATGTCAAGCCGTTTTCCTGACCTGCTGAGCGGGCCGACAGGAAAACCTGTGGATACTGAACCCCATATTTCGGAACCGAACCATCGGAACCAGCGATCCGAACCGAAGCTTCCGGACCGAACCCTTCGGACCGACCCAAGACCTTCGGACCGAAGAGCGACCAAGTGATCGATTCGATTGAGGAGAGACTGAGGATGAGCCGCAAGTGGTGGATCTGTGCTGTGCTGTTGTTGATTGTTCCCCTGTTCTACGGATGTCCCAGGCAGGCTCCGGTGACTCCCGACGACACGATGGAAGTGGAGACCACTCCGGTCGAAGAGCCGGCGGTCGAGATCGAAGAGCCTGAGGTCGAGGTGCCGGACGACGTTGAAGAGAACACCCTTCCGTCGGACATCGCCGAGCTCAACGAAGAACTCAAGCGCCGCGGCCTGATCGGCGACGTCTACTTCGACTTCGACAAGTCGGATCTGAGCGAAGAGGCCCGTGAGCGCCTGGCCAACAACGCCGCCTTCATGCGCGAGAATCCGCAGTACCAGTTCCGGGTGGAAGGCCACTGCGACGAGCGCGGCACCAACGAGTACAACCTCGCCCTCGGCCAGCGGCGCGCCACCACCGCAGTGGACTACATCACCAGCCTGGGCGCCGACGGTGGCAACATGACCACCATCAGCTACGGTGAAGAGCGTCCCTTCTGCACCGAGAACAGCGAGGGTTGTTGGGCGCGCAACCGCCGGGCACACTTCGTCGTCACGGACATCAACTGACCCGAACCTTGCCTGGAGTTATGCGAACTCGTCTACAGAACCGCCTTTCGGGCCGTCTCTTGACGGTCGGCGTCTTGCTCCTCGCGGGGCTGGCGCCGGCCTGCGTCTCCACCAGCGACATCGAGTCGATTCAGAGTCAACTCAACGACATTCAGAATCAGATCGACCAGGCCCAGGCACAGGCTCCGAGCAAGGAAGAAGTGACTAGCCTGGAGGCTCAAGTCAGTCGCCAGATGGAGGCAGTCCTGAAGTCCGAAGCGGACATGCAGGTGCGGCTGCAGGATTTGTCGGACGAAATCGAGCAACTCCAGGCCAACCTCGAAGACACCAACTACCGGTTGTCCCAGCTTTCCCAGCAGATCGCTTCGACCAACCAGGAATTGAAAGCCTTCCGCGCCGCGCCGCCGGTCATCCCGAGCAGCGAAGGCGGAGAAGACGATCCATCCCTGGGCACGACGGTTCCTCCGGCGTCGGGCACCGTCACCACCGATCCTCAGTCGCTCTACCAGGCGGCCTACAACGACTACCTGCGCGGCAACTACGACCTCGCCGTGCAGAGCTTCGAGGAGTACCTTCGCGCCTTTCCGGGCACCGACCTGGCGGACAACGCCGTCTACTGGATCGGCGAGTGCTTCTATCGCCAGGGCCAGTTCCGGCAAGCGATCGGACAGTTCGACGCGGTGGTCGCCCGCTACCCGCGGAGTGACAAGCTTCCGAGCGCCGTGTTGAAAAAGGGCTACGCCCATCTGCAACTCGGCGAGCGGGGCGAAGGCGTCGACCAACTCCGGCGGGTGGTCGACCGCTATCCCAACAGTGATGAAGCCAACCTCGCTCGCCAGCGGCTGCGGGAAGTCGGGGTTGAATCGCGCTGAGGACTTGTGCTAAAAAATCTCGGGCCTGGTCGCACTTCGGTGTCGACGGGCTTTTTTGCGTGTGCGGCACTACTCAAAGGCCTGCCGCCTCCAAAGACTACCAATGAAAGCCTGGCCCTCCCCATCGACGGGCGCTTGAGCGCATAGGGCGAGACGGAAAAGAAGATAGGAACGACATGGCCAATATCAAGAGTGCCCAGAAGCGAATCCGCCAGAACGAAAAGGAGCGCGAGCGCAACCGCGCCATTCGCACCAAGATGCGCAATGCCATCCGCAAGCTGCGCTCCGCCGTCGAGGGCGAAGATTCCAAGCAGGCCCAGGAACTCCTGGTCCCGACCTTGAGCATCATCGACGTCACGGCGCGCAAAGGCGTGATCCATGCCAACACTGCGGCGCGCTACAAGTCCCGCCTGGCCCGCGCCGTCGCGGCCCTCGGCTAGCGACCGGAGTCCGATCGTGGAACCAAGACACCCGTTTCGGCGGGTGTCTTTTTTTGTAGGAGCAATTTTCCTCCGAATGTAGGCTCGGAACACCGCACCGAGCCCAGAGGGCGAGGCGGCGCCTCCGCCGGAGGCGTCCAGGATGGGGTGAGTCCGGAATGCTGTGCATTTCGGACGAGGGGGGCGCCTAGCCCCCTGGCGTACACCACCTAGCAGTGCTGCTGAAAGAATGGGCAACGCCCATGTTTAGCAGTGCTGCTAGAAACCCTCTAGGAGGTCGCTGACCATCGTCTCGGCGAAGTTTTCTGCCGCCCGCTCGATGGCGTCGTTCTCGCGGTCGAGGTAGTTGGTACCCACCTCTTCGACCACGTAGTTCTCCCGGAACAGGTAGCGGTCATTCGACCAGATCACCTCGTCGGTGCCGATCTCCACGAAGGACATCTTGGCGGTGATCGAGATCTCGTACTCTCGTGCCAGTCCTTGATTGTCGAAGGTGATCGGGGTGACAGCGAAGTTCTCGACGGAGCCCTTGAGCACCGCGTCCGCGCCTTCCGGACCGCCGAGCAGATCGAACAGGCGGCGGGTGGTCAATTCATCTGCGATCGCCCGGGTCAAGAACTGATCCACCTGCGAGCGCTGGGTGCGGTTGACCAGCGCCTCCAGATACACCGCCTCGACGGACTCCGGAATGTTCGAACCCCGCCCTACCAGTGCATAGCCGCATCCGACGGCAACCAAGCCCAACAGCAAGGCCGGCAGGAGGGCCGGCAAGACAAACCTCGCCGACCTTTTCGGGCTCCGGGAGTATGCAGCGCGCTGCCGCGAGCGGTTCTCAACCATGGTCCTTGCCCTCACCTTTCAGTAGCCCGTCCAAAAGTCCGTTGACGAAGCGCCCGGAGTTGACGTCGCCGTAGCGCTTCGCCAACTCGATCGCCTCGTCGACCACCACCAGTTTCGGCGTGTCCTTCTCAAAGCGCAACTCGTAGAGGGCCAGACGCAACACGTTGCGATCGACCTTCGACATGCGCTGCAAGCGCCAGTTGGTGGCCTGCGAGTCGAGGGAGCGGTCGATCTCTTCCAGATGTTCGACGGTGCCCTCCACCAGCTTGCGAGAGAACGCAAAGGCCGCCTCCGGATCCCGCTGCGCCCGCTTGCTGGCGCTCGCCATACGCAAAAACTCCTGCACATCAAAGGATCCGAAGATTTGCGCCAGGGAGGACCCTCCGAGATCGAGTTGGTAGAGCATGCGGAGCGCCATCTCGCGCGCCGCCCGGCGTTTGCCGAGGGGTTTCTCGGCGGGCTGGGCCTCACCTTCCTCGACCAGGGTGGCGGACTCCGGCAGCGTGTCGTTCACCACGCGGCTCCGTAAGGGTCCATCTCTCGAATCCGCCGGTAGAGGTTGCTCATCTCGAGGGCCGCCAGCGCCGCCTCCCAGCCCTTACCCCGCGGTCCCTCGGCCCGAACCGCGGCTTGCTCGCCGTCCTCACACGTCAACACTCCAAAGCCCACCGGCAAACCGGCCCGATCGGCCACCCGGCCGCAGCCGTCGTTCGCCCGGCTGCAAACGTAGTCGTAGTGCGTCGTTTCGCCCCGGATGACGATACCCAAAGCGACCAGAGCATCGTAGCGGCCGGTTTCCGCCAGCGCCGCCAAGGCACCCGGGATCTCCCAGGCGCCGGGCACTCGCACCAGCGTGACGTCCTCCTTCGCCCCACCGTGATGCTCGAGGCAGCGAATGGCGTCCTTTACCATCCGCTCCATCAAGTCCTCGTAGTAGCGCGACGCCACCAGGCCGAAGCGCTGACCTTGTCCGTCGAGGGTGCCGACGATCTCGTCGAAGGTGCTCATCGCTCACTCAGTAGGAAAATGGGAACGCCCGTTCTGGCCGCAAAAAAGGGGACCTGACTATACCAGCCGACGCCTCACTCTGGAGGGTCTAGAATCCTCCATCGGCCAACTGACGAAGGAACACCCCGTAGCGCGGGGCGATCAGAGTCTTCAGGGAAATGTCTACCGCGATGCCCGCCAGAGCAAGGAGCATCAGCCGGTACTCCGACCGCTCGAAGGGCCACCGCTTTCCCGCCAACAGCGGCCGCGAGAAAAGCGCCCCCAAGAGCACGAAGGCCCCCACCCGCGCCACCGACCAGGGCACCCAGGCGACGATACTGCCGACCACAATCCGCTCCGCATCCACCGCATAGCTGCCCACAAAATAGCTCATGTAGGCCACCAGCACCGCCCCGAGCACCAGACCGAGATATCCGCCGCTCAGGTAGGTCAAAAGCACGAAGGCCGCCAGGTGGAGCGCATGCTCCGGCAGAAAGGCCATGGGACTGTTCTCGCGCCCCAGGCCGGTGTCGATCCAGCCGAACATCTCCAGCCGGTAGGGCTCGCCGTTCAGAATGCCCCGCGCCGCCACCTCCGGGAACAACACCACCAGGGCGATCACCCCCAGGCTGAGGAGCAACCCCCAGGCCATTCCCAGTCGCCAGGCGCTCCCGTAGCGCCGCTCCCCCACCCGCTGGGCGAAGGCGGCATAGAGCGTCAGCGGCGCGACCAGGGGCAAAAGCCAGCGGCCACCGGGCAGGAACAAAAGGGCCACCGTGAACGGGGTGAGGGCGAGAAGAGAGGCCTGTTTCATCGACGAAGCCATGTCGGGGCTCTGAAAATCGAAAAACTGAGAGGTTCGAAGTCTCGTCAGTCTAGCAACTCGCGTGACCATTCTGAACTGCCGACGACAAGAGTCCCTAAGACAAAATTTGAACGCGTTCAAATTTTATCTTACACTCCTTGAACACGTTCCACAAAGGAGATTCAATCCGTGCCAGCTTTCACCACCTCTCCTGCCGCCCTCCTGCCCTTGTGGTTTGGTTTCCGAGCGCCGGTCAGCCGCCGGGCCTATCTACTCAGTGGCCTCTTCCTCCTGGTGATCAAGTTCCTGGGCGATAGCTGGCTGTTGCTCCAGGCCGGCGGCTCCCCTTGGACGCCGCTCGAGTACCTCAGCCCCTTCGGCGCCCACCGGCTGAATTCTTTTCCTGCCGTGAGCCTCGGATGGTTCGCCGCTTGGAGTCTGCCGTTCGTCTGGATCGGCGCCTCCATGACCGCCCGGCGAGCACGCGATGCCGGGCTGTCGCCGCTGGTCGCGATCCTCTTCTTCCTGCCAACCGTCAACTTTGTCCTGATGCTGGTTCTGGCCTGCGCACCGTCGGCTCCCGCGTCGGGACCGACGGCGGGCACCCAAGGAAAGGACACCGCCGCAACAGGCCCCTTCGAAACCAGGGAGACCTTCGGGCCGGTGGCCGAAACGCTACCTGGGGTGGGTATGGGCGCCGTGGCCGGGGGCGTTATCCTCGCGGCGGCCTTCCTCACTCTGGAATCCCCCTACAGTCTCGGACTCTTCGTCGGCGCTCCGTTCACCATGGGGTTGGTGACGGCGTTTCTCGTCAATCGAAAACAGATTCGCTCGGCAATGTCGACTCAAGCGCTGTCGCAGCTCACTCTCATCACGGGAGCCGGTGCCCTGCTTCTCTTCGGCATCGAGGGTCTGATTTGCCTGGCCATGGCCTACCCCCTGGCGGCGTTCCTCGCCTTTCTCGGTAGCCTCCTCGGCAGGGCTGTCGCCCGGCCGCGGCGCCTGGCGACATCGCACCTCGTGGTGATCGTGGCGCTGTCGCCGCTCATCACCGCCCTCGACCACGCTGCCCCGTCCCCACCCTCGAGGGAGATCGTGACGGCCGTCGAGATCGACGCTCCGCCCCAAACCGTATGGCCGCACGTCATCGCATTCTCCGAACTGCCGCCTCCGAACGCCCTCGCCTTCCGCCTCGGCATCGCCTACCCGATGCGTGCCCGTATCGAAGGGGAAGGCGTAGGAGCGGTGCGCTATTGCGAGTTCTCGACCGGCCCCTTTGTCGAGCCCATCACTCGCTGGGAGGAACCGCACCGCTTGTCCTTCGACGTCACCTCCCAACCGCCGACCATGCAGGAGTGGAGCCCCTGGAATATCGAACCGGCACATCTCACCGAAAGCCTGCACTCGGAGCGCGGCGAATTTCGGCTGATCGCCCTACCGGGCGGCAAGACTCGCCTGGAAGGCAGCACCTGGTACCGGCACGAGCTGTTTCCCCAGGCCTACTGGAATCTCTGGTCCGACGAACTGATCCACGGCATCCATCGGCGGGTTCTCAGCCACATCGCCGAACGAGCCGAAGCCGAACCCGAATTCGGCTCGAAAGTCCAGGCCGTCGCCCGATGAATCCGACAACCCAGGCGCTGACCGAACGGGGCGAGAAAACCCGCGCCAGAATCCTCGAGGCGGCCCTCCAGCTGTTTCTCGAGCGCGGCTACGACAACGCCACCATGCGCGAAATCGCCGCCACGGCCGGAGTGTCCCTGGGCAACGCGTACTACTACTTTCAGTCGAAGGAACATCTCATCCAGGGGTACTACGAGCGCTCACACGACGAACATCTGGCGGCCTGCGACCCCCTCCTCACCGCCGAGCGCGGCCTGGAGGGCCGACTGCGGACGGTGCTGACATCCAAAATCGCCACCAGCATGCCCTACCACCGATTCGCCGGCACCTTGTTCAAGACGGCCGCCGATCCGAGAAGTCCCCTGAGCCCCTTCAGCGCTGAATCAGAACCCACCCGGCGCGAGGCCACGGAGCTGATGGCGGCGGTGGTCGAGGGCTCCAATGTCGCCGTCCCCTCACCATTGAAAAGTGAACTTCCCCACCTGCTGTGGCTCTATTTGATGGCGATCATCCTGTTCTGGATCCACGACTCGTCGCCCGACTGCCGCCGGACTCAACGGTTGATCGATCGCACCTGCCCGATCGTCGCCCGCCTGATCCGCCTGGCCCGCAATCCCCTGCTCAAACCGCTCACCGCCGGGGCCGTGAGGCTGCTGCGGGAGTTGCGGGAGGATTCAGCCGGGGAAGCTATCGCGGCGCCCTTGTAGGAGCGACGGTCATCCCCAGAAAAACTTGCGGAAAACCCACTCCTCCTCGCTCTATCGACCCTGCCCCGTATTCCCATCGGCGACCTTCCCGGACTCGAGGTGGGGCCGGCACACTAGCACCGGACAAGAAGCGGAACGCACCACCCGCTCCGTCACGCTGCCGAGGAGGAACCGGTGGTAGCCGGACAGGCCGTGGCTCGCCATCACGATCAGATTCGCCTGGACTTCCTCCGCGTAGGAAGTGATGCTCGACGGAACGGGACCGACCAGCAGATGGGCATCGACCGTCACCTCCGGAGTCGTCACCTCCGAAGCGACCTTCTGCAGCGCCAATTCCTGGGTTCTGGCGAGCGTGGTCGGCACCACCGCGGGCATCGGTACCGAAGCTCCAGCCACCGTCGGCGGAAGGATGGCGTGAACCAGGTCGATCCGGCCGTTGAAAGACCGGGCCAGCGAAATCGCCGTGCGCAGTGAAGCGCAAGCATCATCGGAGTAGTCGAACGGTACGACGATGCGTTCGATCTCCAGATCCTCCGTGAGATCACCCCGTTCCGGTAGCGTCAGCACCGGACAAGCGGCGGTGCGGGCCACCTCTTCGGCGACGCTGCCCAGCAGAAATCGCCGAACGCCGCGCCGTCCATGAGTGCCGATGACGATCAGGTCGATGCTCTCGGCCTCGGCATAGGCCACGATCTCCGCCGCGGCCGAGATGCCGCGCCGGAGCGATTCGCGAATCTCCAACTGCTTCGTCGGCACTCGCTCGAGCAGGCGACGGGTTTCGGCAGCGGCCACCTCCCCGAGGCGTTCGAACACCTCATCCATCTCGATCAAGTCCATTTCCGAAGAGGGTCGCGGCTGGAGCCACTCGATGACGTGGAGCAAGTGCAGCTCGGCCCGGGAACGCCGGGCGAAGAAAAGAGCCTCCCCCAGGGCGGCGTCGGCGCTGGTAGAGAAATCGGTGGGCATCAAGATTCTTCTCAGCTGCATGACGGACTCCTCTCCGGAGATTGGCGGTCCTCCCAGTTTGATGGCGAAAACCGGAATCTGCCACGCCTGATGGGGTGGCCCGAAATCGGCGCATTCCCCCCTTTCGGGGCAGGACCATGAACCGCCCCATCGGATAACGCCACTTATCCGGTCCGCGGCGCGGTCCAATAGGCCGCTGTTCGAAGCGCAACCAGAGAGGTCAGCAGTCCACAACCGCTGAGCAGCCGTCACCAGATGCCGACGTCAGGCCAAGACGGGGCGGGGACGTGTTCAGTCGCTCTCCGGCGCTCCATTTCCAGGGGTTCGCATCACCGTGAGCGAAACGAAGCACCAAGCCTGTCCGCCTGGAAGGGGCATCAGCAGAAGGGCGAACTCCTCGAGGCGGGTCTCGTGCGCGAGGTGTCCGTGAACCCCCGAGGCCGGGGCGAGCAGTTCAAGCTCCTCGAACTCACCCAGGCTGGTCGAGCGGTCCTCTCGGACTTCGGCGTCTCAGTCTCAACCGGCCATGGTCGAGCCGGTGTGGCGCATCAGTGGTGGGTCCAGGAGATCCCCGCTGGCTTGAAGGCCAGGGCCTCACGCCAACGATCGAGGACGATTCACGAGGAGCGAGGGTTGACCTCAGTGTCGAAACCGATGATGGACTCCTCGCTATGGAAGTCGAGATGGGAACCCGTCACCTCGACACCAACATCACGAACGACCTCGATGCCGGGTACGCCCAGGTCGTCTCGCTCTGCGATGTCGATCACCCCAAAGCAGTGACCGAGACATACCAAAACGCCGAAGGCGTCGTTCTAGCCGACCTGCGCGAATACCAAGCGCAGCTCGCCTCAGTACTCCAGATTCCTTCCGTACCACCGCCGAACCAAAACCAAGAACCCAGTCGCACGAGGCGTCGGAAGAAACCGCCCAAGCATGAGGCGGTGAATCCACCCCACGACTGGAGTGACCCAGGGGCGCTCCCCACGCCACTCGCTGCCGAGTATCTCGGGCTCGCGCCTGCGACCCTAGAGACACTGCGTTCTCGCGGTGGTGGGCCTCCCTTCGTCAAGCTCGGCAGGCGTGTCGTGTACCGCCGGGAGGATCTCGATGTCTGGCTTGAAGATCGCCGTTGCACTTCGACGAGCGATCCAGGATAGGCCGATTTTCGACCTGAATGTGGTTGCTGGGTGGTTGCCAAAAGCAAAACGCCCGCCGGAGTGGCGGGCGCTAAGTACTTGATTCTACTGGTCGGGACGGCGAGATTCGAACTCGCGACCCCCTGAACCCCATTCAGGTACGCTACCAGACTGCGCCACGTCCCGACCGGCGGGCAGCTTACTACATTCGGGTGGCGTGGTGTCCAGTCGCGGCCGGCGGGCGGGCCGTCTTCGAAGTTCTCTCTAGGAATCCAGCAGGGCGAGGATTTCGCGCGCCTCGCCGAGGGCTTTGCGGATGCCGTCAGTCAACTGGGCGGTGCTCGCCGCTGAGACCTCGCCAGCCTCTTCGGAGCTTTCCGCGGCTTCGCTTTCCGCCGGCTGTTCGCCGAGGGTGCCGGCAGCCAGCTCCGCCTCGAGCTTTTTCTTGGCACCGGCGATAGTGTAGCCCTCTTCGTAGAGGAGAGCCTTGATGCGCCGAATGATGTCCAGCTCTTTTTCGGCGTAGACGCGCTGGCCGGAGCGGCTTTTGTTGGGCGACAAGGCAGGAAATTCGGTTTCCCAGTAGCGCAGCACGTAGGGCTGGATGTCGAGCGCCTTGCAGGCTTCGCCGATCTTGTAGTAGAGCTTCTTGGAGGTTTGGCCGGCCATCGGTTAGCCCTCCAGGTCGTCGCGACGGCGAGGGCTTGCTTTTCGGGTGACCTCGGACTTGAGGCGGCGCGCCGGTCGAAAGCTCAGTCCGTTGTGGGGCGGGATGAAAATGCGGTCGCCGCTCGAAGGATCCACGCCGACCCGGCCCGCCCGGGGCATCACTTCGAAGGTGCCGAAGTTCTTGATCCGCACCGGACGGCCGCCACCCAGGCTGGTCTTGACGGTGGCGAAAATTTTGTCGACCACTTCCGCCGCTTCGGTGCGCGTCAGGGCGCCGTGGCGCTGGTAGACGACGTCGATGAGATCGGCTTTGGTGAGGCCGCTTGGGGCCTTGGACTGGGGTCGAGGGTCTTTTTTTCGAGTCACGTCTACTGGGTGCCGGCTGCGCGGCACTCCGAGGAAAGATAAGAGATTCTCCCCAGTATAGCAGCCCGAAACGACGATTCCCGCAATGGTCATCTACGTGCCCGCTGCCGTATGACCAGGCGAATGGGCACCCCCGGCAGGTCGAGGTGGCGGCGAATGGAGTTGACCAGGTAGCGCCGGTAGGTGTCCGCCCGCTTGAGGGTGCGGTTGGCGAACAGCATGAAGGTCGGCGGCTCCGAGGAAACCTGAGTCGCGTAGTAGGCCTTCCAGGGCTTGCCGTACTGCGCCGGGGGCTTGTGTCGGCGCAGAGCTTCGGCGAAGAGGCGGTTCACTTCGCTGGTGCCGAGGCGGGTGTCGAAGGCGGTCAGAGCGCGATCGATGGCCGGGAACACCTTCTCCACCGCCCGGCCGGTGGCGGCCGAGATGTTGACCCGCAGCGGATCCGCCAGCAGCTCTTCCAGGCGCGGCATGCTGAGGTCGAGGCGCTCGCGGCCCTCCTCGTCGAGCAGATCCCACTTGTTGACCACCACCACCGCCGCCCGGCCCAGCTCCCAGATAGTGCCGGCTATGGCGAGATCGTTGCTGGTCACGCCGGCCGAAGCGTCGATCACCAACACCGCCAGCTTGGCCCGCTGGATCTGCCGCCGGGACATCATCACGGCCAGCTCTTCCGGCGTGTCCGACACCTTGGCGCGGCGGCGGATTCCCGCCGTGTCGATCAACATCAAATGGCGCTCGCCGGCCTCGACCAGAGTGTCGATCGGGTCCCGGGTGGTGCCGGCGACGGGGGTCACCAGGGAGCGCTCCTGACCGAGCAGCCGATTGAGCAGCGACGACTTGCCGACGTTCGGCCGGCCGACGATGGCGACCGGCGATGCGTCCTCCGGGACGGTCGCCGCGGGCACCTCCGTCAGGGCGCCGAGAATCGCTTCGCGCAACGAGTCGATGCCCTCGCCGTGTTCCGCCGACAGCAGGATGGGATCACCGGCGCCGAGGCTGTAGAACTCCGTGAAGCCCTCCTGGGCCTGCCGGGTGTCGCCCTTGTTGACCACCACCAGGGTGGCCTTGCCGGACTGCCGGAAGTGTTCCCATACCTGCTCATCGGCCGGCACCAGGCCCTCGCGGCCGTCTACCACCAGCACCAGCAGGTCGCTCTCCTCCACCGCCAAGAAGACCTGTTTGTTGAGGCCCAGGGGATCGTCGCCGGGCACCAGGCCGCCGGTGTCTACCAGATCGATCTCGCGGTCCACCTGCAGTTCGGCGGTGCCGACGATGCGATCGCGGGTTACCCCCGGCTGGTCGTGGACGATCGCCTGGCGTTTGCCCACCAGGCGATTGAACAAGGTGGACTTGCCGACGTTCGGGCGACCGACGATGGCCACCATGGGCGTGGTGTTCATGATCTACGGGGAGGAGCCGTCGCGGCTCAGGTCAACTGTCTTCGACCAACTGGCGGTGCAGCACCTTCCAGCCATCGTCGCCTCGCTTCACCTGGTAGCGCACTCGATTGGGCTGGTCGAGGTCCGACGAAATCACCCGTTCGGAGCCGGTCGCCAGGACATACAGATCCCATACCTCAAAGGTGTTCACGTAGGCGTTGGAGTACTGGTAGACGTCAACTCCCTCGACGCTCAGCTCTTTGAGTTCGGCGCGCACCCGCTTTCCTTGGGCGTACAGTTCCTGCACCCGTTGCTCGACGGTGAAGATCTCTTTTTCCGCCGCCAAGCCTTCGAGCAAGGATCGATCGCCGGTCTCGTAGAACCCTCCGAGGGCGGGCAAATACGCTTCGAGCAAGGTCTCGATTTCGGGCCGGACGTTCTCCGACTGCTCTTCGGAAGACGTACAGCCGGCGAAAAGAAGCGAAACGGCAAGGACGATCGCGCTGCCGAGAGCGGCGAGACGGGGCACCTTGCGGTATGTCCGGAAAGGGGATCTCGGTTCATTCATCGCGTGGAATCCTATCAGTCGGAGAGCTGGAGAACGCGTCCCTTCCAGCGGCTTGGAGAGCGCATTCAGCAAGACGAATCGAAGGTCGCCTACCGTCTGTCTCTTCGACCGCTCCGGCGGCGTTCCGGTTCCCGGACCGCCAGCAACAGTCCCCGCCGGCGAGGATCGATGTCCGTGAGTTCCACTTCGATGGAAGCGCCGAGTTGGAAGGACTTCCCGCGCTCCGCCCCGACCATTCGGTGGCCCTCCGGTTCAAACCGGAAGTAGTCCTTGCCGAGGGCGCTGATCGGCGCCAGGCCGGAAACCTGGTAGCGATCCAGCTCGATGAACAGGCCGAAGGGCTGGACGCCGGTGATGCGCCCGCTGAAGCGCTCCCCCGTTCGGTCGGCCAGGAATCGCACCCTCTTCCACTGGCTCAAGGTGCGTTCCGCCATCGCCGCCCGCCGCTCCATGGCGGTGCAGTGATCGGCCACAAAGATCAACCGCTCGGCGCGCTCCGCGGGCTCCTCGCCCTCACCGCCGGCGCGGCCCTCGATGCGGTCCAGGGTGCGGTGCACCTCCAGATCCGGATAGCGCCGGATCGGTGAGGTGAAGTGGGTGTAGGCCGTCGAGGCGAGGGCGAAGTGGCCGCCGTGCTCCCGCCGGTAGGCGGCCTGCGGCAGCGCGCGGCGCACCAGGGTACTGATGAAGTCCTCGCGTTGGGTGCCCGCCACGGCCGCCAGCAGCTCGGCGAAGTCCAGCGAGCCGGGGGCCTCCTGGGGAAAGGGGATGCCGAGGTTCTCCAGTACCGCCCGCAGGTCTTCGAGGTTCTCGCGCAGAGGCGCCTCGTGAGTGCGGTAGAGACCGGCGACGCCCTGGTCCCGAAGATAGCGCGCGACGGCTTCGTTGGCGGCCACCATGGCCTCCTCGATCATGCGGTGGGCGACGGTGCGTTCGCCGGCGGTGACGTCGACCGTCTCGCCGGCGGCATCGAGGCGGAGTTCGCTAGACGGCAGGTCGAAGTCCAGCGAGCCGCGCTCCGCCCGCCGCCGCTGGAGGCCTTCGGTGACCTCCCGCAGCGAGCGCAGCACCGCCAGCAGGTTCGCCGGCAGCTCCTCCCGCCCCTCCAGGGCGGCGGTGACCTGGCGGTAGGTCAGCCGATGGCGGCTGCGGATGACGCTGCGGCGGACTTCCGCCCGGCGCACTCGGCCACCGGAGTCAAGAGTGAGAAAGACCGTGCGGGTCAAGCGATCGACCTCCGGCCGCAGCGAGCAAAGGCCGTCCGACAGGGCCGCCGGCAGCATCGGCACCACCCGGCCGGGAAAGTACACGCTGGTGCCGCGGCGGTAGGCCTCGCGGTCGAGCACACCGCCTTCCGGCACATAGTGGGCGACATCGGCAATGTGGACTCCGAGGCGCCAGCCGTCGGCCGCGTATTCGAGGGACAGGGCGTCGTCGAAGTCGCGCGTCGACTCGCCGTCGATGGTGAAGGTACAGAGATCCCGGAGATCCTCCCGGCCCGCCAGGTCCTCGCGCCGCGGCTCCGTGCCCAGGCCTTCGGCGGCCGCCTCGACCTCCGCCGGAAAGAACTCCGGAATCTCGAACTGGGCGATCACCACCGCCGTGGCGGTACCCGGCGCTTCGGCGGCGCCGAGATCGCGCTCGACCTGGGCCGTTCCAGCATCGACCAGTGCCGCCTCCACCCAATGATCGACCAGACCGTCATCGGCATCGGGCACTGCCGGTTCGAGGGCGAGCTTGAAGTCGAAGGGCAGCAGCCGACGGCCGGAGCCATCCGACTCCAGGCGCCCGACCAGGCGGTCGTAGGGGCTATCGAGAATCTCTTCGATCCGGCCCCTTCGGAGGCCACTCTGGCCGGATCGGCGGCGCCCCTCGGGCAGCGGGCGCACCAGGACGGTATCGCCTTCGAGGGCTTCGGCGAGGTCGTCCGGCGCCACTACCAGATCGTCGCCCCGGTCAACCCGCACTCGGTGTTCATCGTCCCGCAGCATCAGGTGCCCGACCGTGAAGCCCGCCGCCTCCGGAGTGCGCCACAGGCCGTCCTCCTCTACCGCCTCACCCCGCTGCCAAAGGGACTCCAGCAAGGCCTGCTCATCGGCCGGCGTGAGGCCCGGCGGCAGCTCGGAGGCCGGCGGACGCAGTCCCGCCTCTCCCGCCCGGCGCAGGCGATCCCGCATTTGCTGTCGGCGGCGCTCGAAGGCGCCGGCTCGGTTCATTGACACGAGGTTAGACCCTCTCTAGAATCTCTCGGTCACTCGGGCCGGCGGCCTGCCCGATGCGAAAGTGGCGGAATTGGTAGACGCGCAAGATTCAGGATCTTGTGTCCGCAAGGACGTGGGGGTTCGAGTCCCCCCTTTCGCACCAACCCATCCCTTCCCAAGCTCTTCAGATTCTTAACCGCCGCCAGCGGTGCAGGGTGCCGGTGACCCGAGCCGGTGACTCGCAACGGCAACCTTCGGGGCATCACAACGCGCTGGACGGCCCGGGAACATCGTCGTCGTTTCGCTGACCGCCTGCCAGCAGCCAAGCGTAGGCTCTGCGGTAGCGGGCCGCTACCGCGTCCCAGGTGAGATCGGCCTCCGCCCGCCGGCGCCCGTTGCGACCGAGCAGCCGGCGGCGCTCGGGGGAAGCCAGCAGGTCGCCGAGGGTTTGCACCAAGGGCTCGACCTTGCCCTCGGGCACCAGATGGCCGGTCTCGCCCTCCACCACCGCCAAAGGAATGCCCGAGATCTCCGAGGCGACGACAGCCAAGCCGCTGGCCATCGCTTCGAGGATGACGTTCGGCAGGCCGTCGACGTTGCCCTTGCGGTCGTGGACCGCCGGCAACACGAAGGCGTCAGCGGCGCGGAACAGGCTGGGCAGTTCGTCCCGCAGCACCGCGCCGGGAAAGTGAACCCGCTGCCGCCAGGGCTCCGCCCGAGCCTTGAATTCCTCCAGCCGATCGCCGCCGCCGGCGAGGACCAGATGACTATCCGGCGCCCGGGCGAACAACTCGTCGAGACCTTCTAGGAGCACTTGAAACCCTTTCTTGGTCGCCATTCTGCCCACCGAAAGGGCCATCGGTGCCGCCAGCGGGATCGCGAGCTTGTGACGCCACCGTACCCGGCTGCCGGATTCCGAGTCCACCGCCTTGGAAGGCCGGAAGGTGGCGATGTCCACGCCGTAGGGAATGACCCGTGAGGCCGCCGCCGGAAAGCCCAGGGCGCGGACTCGATCCACCAACTCCGGCGAGCAGCCGGTGAGCAACCCGGCGCGCGCCAGGGCGCGGCGGGCGAGTGGTCGGAAGGCTTTCTTTTCGGCCATGAACACGTCGCTGCCGTGCAGGCCGATGGCCAGCGGCACCCGGCCGGCAACGCCGCTCGCCACCACGCCGTTGGGCACGATCCAGTGGGCGTGGACGAGGTCCCAGCGCTTGGCGCGCAGCGCCCGGGAGAGGGCCCGGCGCGCCCCCAGGGCGTAGAACGGCGCCGCCACCTTGGCGCCGAGCTTGACGGTCTCGTCCGCCTGCAGGCTGCGGCCGTAGCCCAGTACCTCGGCCCGCACCGGGGCGTAGCGGAAGCTTTCGACCTTCACCCCTTCGTCGTCCCAGCCCTGCGGCACGCCGGCGGCGTGAGGGGTGAGGACCGTCACCCGGTCGCCGCCGCGCACCAAGCCCTGGGCCAGGTCGCGAATGAACGGCCCGTTCACATCCTCCGGGAAGCGCGGGTAGGTCTGGGTGAGAAACAGGATCTCCAGTTGCGCCGCGCCGGACAGGTCGCGCAGCGAGGCAGCCTTCGGCTCGGCGACGGCCATCACTCCAACCGTTCTTTGACCGAGTAGCTATCCCGCCGACGGAAGGACTTGAAGGTGATCATCTCGCCGATCAGGCCGGTGGTGAGCACCTGGATCCCCACCACCATCAGCAGAATCCCCAGCAACAGCAGGGGGCGATTGGAGAGGGTCTCGCCGCCCATCCACAGGATCGCCAGGTGCAGGTTGATGCTGAAGCCGGCGCCCAGCAGGGTGAGACCGATGAGCCCGAAGAGGTGTAGCGGGCGACGGGTGTACTTGGTGATGAACAACACCGTGATCAGGTCGAGGAGCCCCTTGTAAAGGCGGTCCCAGCCGTACTTGCTCTGCCCCGCTCGGCGCGGATGGTGGGTGACCTCGATCTCGCCGATCTGGAAGCCGCGACGGCTCGCCAGCACCGGAATGTAGCGGTGCAGCTCGCCGTACACCGCCACCTGCTCCAGCACCTCCCGACGGTAGGCCTTGAAGCCACAGTTGAAGTCGTGCAGGTCGACGCTCGCCAGGTGGCGGGTCACCCAGTTGAAGAGCAGCGACGGATAGCGCTTGCTCGCCGGATCGTGGCGCCGGCGCTTCCAGCCGGAAACCAGGTCCAGATCTTCCTCTTCCAGCTTGTCGAGGAAGCGGGGGATTTCCGCCGGATCGTCCTGTAGATCGCCGTCCATGGTAATCAGGATCACACCCGCAGAGTGATCGAAGCCGGCGGTGATCGCCGCCGCCTTGCCGAAATTGCGCCGCAGGCGCACCAGTTTGATCCGCGGATCCCGCTCGTGCGCCTCGCGCACCCGGTCCGGCGTACCGTCCCGCGAGCCGTCGTCGATGAAAATCAACTCGAAGCTGCGGCCGAGGCGATCGAGCTGCTCGGCCACGGCGCGCGCCAGTTCCAGAACAGAGTCCGCCTCGTCCAGGACCGGCACGAGAACGCTGATCTCCGGCGACTCCTCACCCGGCCCAGCGACCGGCTGAATCTCCGGTACCGGTTCTCCTGGCCGTGGGGCCACCTCGGGAGTGCTCATTGGCAGATTCTACCGGTCGGCACCGGCAGCGCCCTCTCGACCCTCGGCGAGGATCTGCTCGGCGGCGGTCTTGCCGCTGCGCATGGAGTGGTCCATGTTGAAGTACTGCCACTCGCCGAAGCGCCCGGCGGTCCAGATGCCGTTCTCCCGCAGCCAGTCCCGGATGGTGGCGACGTTGGCCGCGTGATCGAGGTCGTAGATCACGTAGGCCGGATTGATCTCTTCCGTATACACCAGCTCAATACGGTCCTCCGGGCGCAGGATGTTCGCCGCCCGCAGGGCCTCGATGGTGCGCTCGACGGCGGTGTCGCGGTCGAGGGGTCGTTGCTTGGAGAAGGCTACCTCAGTGGCGATGGAAGACTTGCCCGGCGGCGCCGTGCCGGGGCTGAAATTGGCCGGAAAGGACAGGCGGTGGAAGGGGAACAGATCCTCGTAGAAGTAGATCCAGTGCTTGTCCGACACCCGCTCGCGGTCGATCCCCAAATTGACGCAGTAGATCCCCTGGTAGCTCAGGCCATCGCAGGCCCGCACCACCTCCGGCGGCGCGCTGGGAACGAAGCGCGGGATCAGGTGCAGCGGCAGGGTGTAGACCAGGCGCTCAAAGGAAACCGATTCGCCGTTCGCAAAGACCACCCGCCGCTCCGGCAGTTCGATGCGCACGGCGGTGCGTTCCAGTTGAATGTTCGACACCCGCTCACCGAGAGCCTTCGGCAGGGGTTCGATGGCGCCGTACTTGGGGTACCAGAACTTGGAGGTCGCCCCCACCTGGTCTACCTCGTCGGTCAAGGCGCCGCGCACGATGCGCTCGACGTCCGGCGTCGGCACCCGCCGGCCGATCCAACTGAAATCCATCGTCTCCGGTTCGACGGTCCAGATCTTCTTGGCATAGGGGATCATCAGGTGATCGGCGATGCCGTCGCCGAAGAAGCCCCGCATCCACTCCTCGTAATGGGTCGGCTGGAAGTCGCCGCGGGCCTGCGCCTCGACCGCCCGCACCAATCCCACCAAGCAGTCCTGCACTACCGGGATGGGCAAGCCGAAAAGGTGGGCCTGGAAGGGAAAGCGAGTGTAGCGGTCGGAACCGTGGTGGTAGATCCAGGCTTCCCGCTCTTGGGCGTGGAAATTGTCTCCCAGCAGATCGCGGATCAGAGTCTCCATCTCCGGATCGATGGTGAACAAGATGTGCGGCCCGAAGTCGAACAGATAGCCGTCCTTCTCCATCGACCGGGCCAAACCGCCCACGCGACTCTCCCGCTCGAATACCTGCCAGTGCTCCTCACCGGCCTGCTGCAGGTGGTAGGCGGCGGACAAGCCGGCCAGACCCCCACCGAGAATCACGTCATTGCGCTGATGCGTCATAGAGGCCCTGAAAGTCTGGTATTCGAAGGACGGAAAGACAGACGGCTAGACTTCCTCATTCTCGCCTATCCAGTCTTCTTAGTAAACCCACTCCCGTTTCGTCGCGAGAGAGCGTAGGTGCCTGTAGCTGCAAGGAGTTCCGGGCTCGGGGCCCCGCAGGCGTGCTCCGAGCCCGAAGGGCGAGGCGGCGGCGAAGCCGCCGAGGATGGGGTGAGCCCGAAAAGTCCGTATTTTTCGGGCGAGGGGGCGCCAGCCTCCTCGAGAAACCAGCTGGCAGGTGTCCTGAAATCATCGGCGAAGCACTTTGTTCAGCACGCCTGCCAGCACGTCGAGGAGCCACGGGTCCGGACGACACCGCAGATGCAGGTGCATGCGGTCTCGCAGCAGAAACGGTGCAGGTGCATGCACTTTCGCAGCAGAAACGCCTAGGACATGAGGCGCTGAAACTCCGAGGTCGCCTCGTCGCCGAGGTCCTCTTCGAGGTGCTGAGTGAGCATCTCGTACTGTCGGCGGACCAGCGCGCGATCGCCCATGCGGGCATAGATCCGCATCAGTTCCAGATGGACCTTCTCCTGGAGCGGATCCTGGAAGAGGGCGGAACGCAGAACGTCGATCGCGTCCTGCAGGCGATCGAGCCGCTGATACGCCTCGCCGAGGGCGCTGAGCATCGTCAGATGCAGTCGCTGGAGGTCGTCTCGCCGTTCGAGGATCCAGGGATCGTGAAAGGCCGACAGAAAGGAACCGCGGTACAGGCTCCAGGCATCTTCGAGCACCGCCGCCGCAACTTCCGGCTGCTCGTTCCGCAAGTACTCCCGGCCGCGCTGTACCCGGCGTTCGAAGCGGGTCACATCGAGATCCCACACCAGGGTGGGATCGAGGCCGTAGAAGCCGTTGTCATACTGCAGTACTCCGGAGGCGCCGACCTGCTTCAGGCTGCGCCGCAGGTGGCTGAGGGTGGGATGGAAGTTGTTGTAGATCTTCTCCAGCGGTTGATCGTGCCAAATCGCCTGCTCCAGTTCCTCCCGGCTGGCTCGATGATCGCGCCGAGCGGCGAGAAAGGCGAAGATCAGGAAAGCACGCCGCAGACTCCATTTCACCGGTTCTTGTGAACCCCGCCAGCGTACCCATCCCGCCCCGAACAGACGAAGTTCGAATCCCGGCCCGTCACCGGCGGCCGGTTCGTTCTCATCCTCGAAACGCATCAGGTGCCCGCGCCACGAAGAAGGCAGATCGGGTCGGCGTCGGAGAGCCCGAATCAGATGAGGACGCTGCCTTACCAAGCGTTGCAGGGTACGTTCGGCCAAGGCCTGAGGCAGAGAGGCCAGCGGCGGGAAACCCGGCGCACCGACCAACAGATTCGGAGTGTCGGAGGGAGCGTCGATACCGGCCAGGGCGGCCACCACCTCACCGGCCAGATCCCGATCGCCGGTCTGCGCGGCTCCCTCCTCCAGCCGCGCCAGGCGGTCGAGAAAGACCAGCGGTTGGGGTACGCTTTCGTCACCATCCCGCCGGCTCGACTCCCCGGTCAACAACCCATCGATCCTGCGTAGGATCAGCCCCTCGTTCGCATTCAACCCCTTGTCGGAGGTCGCGACGGTCGGCTCGAAGCGGCTGCCGGCGCGCAGCACTTCCAAGCGCGTTTCGAGGCGCTGCCCGAAAGAGCCAAGGGCCTGAGCGACGTCGGCGAGAAGATCGAGCGGCAGCGAAGCGGCTAAAGAGACCCATTCCGCGCGTGCCATCTCGGCCATCGCGACGTCCGCTCCGGCCTGCCGGTAGAGATCCAGCGCCACCAGTGGGCGATTCTGCTCTCGAGCCCGGTCGGCCAGGCCACGGAGCCACTCCGAATCCGGCGCCCGGGACTCCTCGAGCCAAGCGGCGAAGAGCATCGGCAAACGCCGCCCGCCGACAGCCTCGAAGATCAGGCCCCAGCGGTCTTCAAGTTCTTCGAGAGCCCGACGCTGGGGTTCTTCGAACACCTCTTCCATCAAGTCCTGCGAAGTCAGATCGGCGCGGGCGATCCGTTCGGCGGCTGCCCTCACCGCCTCCGGCAACACCGCCCAGACCTCGTGTTGCAAAAAGGAACGAACGCCCGGGTGGCCCATCACCCCGTACTTCAAGCCGTCGCCGTCGGCGAAGGACTCGGCGACCTGGCGCAGTGGCCGGTACCAGCCATCGGTGGCGGCCAGCAGCGCCCGAGCCCAGCCCTCCCCCACCTCCCGGCCGACCACTTCGTGCCACAGAAGCTGCAGTTCGTCTTGTCGTAGAAGGAAATCTGCCGGCGGCAGGTGAGCGATGGGCAGCGGCCCCGCCGAGGAACGGACCGGCGCCGAGAACACCAGCTTTCGCCCGGCTTCGAGGCTGCCGGCGAGCGCCTCCATCGCCCCTTCCGGTAGCGCCGTGAGGGACGGCAGCACCAGCCACTTGGCGCCGCTCTCGTGCGCCACATCCACCACTCGCTGGAGGGTTTCCGGAAGCGCCAATTCCTCCACCGCCAAGGGCTGCGCTTCGCGCCGGTCGTCGGACACCAGGGCATCGAGCACCGACTGCTGACCGCTGCCGGGCCAGGCCCAGAGCTGAATCACCGGTTCGTCGAGGGATCGCAGGCGGGCCAGGAGCCGGGTGACATGGGGAGGCCGGTATCCCCGCGCGCTGACCATGATCTGCTAGCAGATTGCTGAAAGAGGCCTTCGGCCTATGATCTCAGCTGCCCTGCTAGCTTTCCTCTCCAGGGGGCTCGGCGCCCCCTCGTCCGAAAACATCAGTGTTTTCGGCCTCACCCCATCCTCGGCGCCTATGGCGCCGCCTCGCCCTCTGGGCTCGGAGTAGGGTGCTGAGGAGTTCTTCAGCACCCTGCTAGCTTTGGAGGCGGTCACGCACGATCTGCATGTCTTCCCAGGTCGGGCGTTTCCAAGCCGCGTTGCGCAGCAGGCCGGCCGGATGGTAGGTGACCCGCGCCTCGACGCCGCGCACCCGGTGCCAGCGGCCGCGCATGCGCCCGAGGGGCAGGTCCGTACCGAGCAGCGTTTGGGCCGCCACCCGGCCGAGAGCCACGATGACCCTAGGCTCGATGAGATCGATCTGCCGCTCCAGGTAGGGCCGGCAGGAGGCCACCTCGTCCGGCTGCGGATCGCGGTTGCCCGGCGGGCGGCACTTGACGATGTTGGCGATGTAGACCTCTCGGCGCCGGTAGCCCATTGCCTCCAGGATGCGGTCGAGCAGTTGCCCCGCAGGCCCGACGAAGGGCAACCCCTGGCGATCTTCCTGGGCGCCGGGGCCTTCGCCGATCAGCATCAAGCGCGCCTGGGGATCGCCGGTACCGAAAACCACCCGCTGGCGCTTCTCACACAGGCGACAGAGGCGGCAATTCTGAATGTGCTGGTCGAGCTGTTCAAGGGCGAACCGTTCGAGTCCGCCGGCCGCCGACTCGGGAACGGCCACGGACGAAGGTTCCTTCTCGGCACCGGAGCGGCGCTTTGCTAGCTTCGCCGGCTCCGGGGCCGCTTCCTGCCGGTAGATGTCCGGGTATCCCAAGTCCTTGAGGTACGCGGCCAGGGTCACGGCGGAGAATGAAGATTCGCTCAGTGGACTTCCTCTTCGGTCTCCTCCGGGGCCGCCTCCTCGGCCTCGGCCTGCTCCGCTTCCGGTGCCGGACCGTAGTCCCAACTCACCAGTTCCTGGGTGACTTCCGCCATCGCGGCGCTGGTCGGCTTGTCGACGCCGTCGATGCGCGGCCGGCCGCCGCGGGTGAGCTGCTCGGCGCGGTGAGCGGCCACCAGTACGTAGCGGAACTTGCTGTCGATCTTGTCGGGGATTCTCTCGTCCATGGGTATCTCCTTCAGGGTTTCTCCACCAAGTACACTTATTTTTCGAACCCGATTTCTACCGGCACGCGACCAGGGCCGCCAGGCGAAGCCGAGGACGGGGTGAGATCCGATTTTTTCGGATCGAGGGGGCCAGCCCCCTGACATAAAGAGCCAACAGCACCGAAATAGCGTAGCGGAAAGCTTCAGCGACCTGCTAGCGTGGAGCGTATCGGCGGAAGTCCGCCAGGATCTCTCCGACCCTGCCGCGCATGCGGTCCAGGGCGCACCGCCGAGCGCGGATAACCGATGCCAAATCGTCCGCCGCGTGCTCCGCGCGGTCATTCACAATAACATAGTCAAAGCTATCGTAACACTCGATTTCCCTGACAGATGCGGCGAGGCGGCGGTCGATCACCGCGCCTTCGTCGAGGCCCCTCGCGCGCAAGCGCTTGGCGAGGTCCTGGTAGCTCGGCGGAAGAACCAAGATGGTGACCGCATCGGGGTTCTGGGAGCGGATCTGATCGGCGCCCTGTACGTCGACATCGAGCAGCACGTCGAGGCCCCGCTCGAGGCGTGGATCCACTTCGTCGCGCGAAGTGCCGTAGAGATTGCCGTGCACCTCCGCCCACTCGATGAAGCGATCGTCGGCGACCATGGCCAGGAAGCGGGACCGATCGATGAAGTGGTAGTCCTGGCCGTCCTCCTCGGCGCCGCGCGGCGACCGGGTGGTGTGGCTGACGGAAAACTTGAGCTTGCCCTCCTCCCGGGCCAGGAGGAGATCGATGAGGGTGCTCTTGCCGGCGCCGGAAGGAGCCGAGAGAAGGATCAACTCGCCGCGGGCCGCCATAGCGCCGGAGGCTAGCATAGGAGCGGATTCTTCAGCCGTCGCCTCACTCGACATTCTGCACCTGCTCCCGGAGCTGCTCGCACAGCACCTTGCCGTCCAGCACGCCACGGGTCAGGTCGGCATTGCGCGCCTTCGATCCGACCGTGTTGAGTTCCCGGAAGATCTCCTGGGCCAGGAAATCCAGTCGTTTGCCGATGGAGCCCTCCCCCGCCATGGCCTCCTCGAAGTGGTCGAGGTGCGAGGCCAACCGGTCGAGTTCCTCGGCGATATCGCCGCGATCGGCGAGCACCGCCACCTCCTGGAGCATGCGATCCTCGTCGACCGAGACATCCACCAGAATCTCGGCAAGCCGCTCCTCGAGCCGCGCCGCCAGACCATCGCGGACCTCGGCGCGCCGGGTGGCGAGGCGCTCCACCAACTGCCGCAGCCCATCGACCCGCTCGCGCAGAACGGCCTGCAGTTTGTCGCCCTCGAGGGAACGCGCCTCGACCAGCCGGCCGAGAGCCGCGCCGGCCACCTCCAGCAGCTGCGCTTGGTCCTTGGGCAGCCAGACCGCCTGTGCGGTCTCCACCTCGACGGCACCGGGCAGGCGCAGGAGATCGCCGAAGCGGACCCCACCGGAAAGCCAGCCGGACTCCTCCAGCCGGGCGGCGGTCTCAGAACAAGCCCGGGCGACCTCCGAATCCACCCGCACCTTGGGTGACGGATTGTGGAAGGAGCGGATTTCGACGGAGGCGTCGATCCGGCCGCGGAAGAGCTCTCCGCCGAGAAACTCCCGCAAAGCCGGCTCCGAGTGACGGGCGAAGTCCGGCAGATGCGCCCGGATCTCGAGGTATCGATGATTGACGGATCGAAGATGGACCTCGACGGAATAGCGGTCGTTGGCCTCCGCCGCGTCGCCGTAGCCGGTCATGCTCCTCATGGACTTTCCCCTTCTCGATGATTTTCCGGCCGGCCCCCGGAACCGTGCCCGGCCAACTCCTCGGCGCGGCGCGACACGGCCCGCAAGGCCTCCTCCACCCGACGCCGGGCCACTTCCTGGTCATCCTCGGCGGTCACCCACACCGGCTCTCCCACAACGTACCAGAGGGTCGAGAAGGGCCACGGGATCAGCATCTTGTCCCAACTCTTCTCGAGCACCGACCGGCGGGTGGCCGAAAAGGCTACCGGCAGAATCGGCAGACCGGTCAGGCGGGCGCCGGCCACCACCCCGGCCTTGGCCTCCTGCGCCGGTCCCTTGGGACCGTCCGCCGCCCAACCCAGGTCATATCCTTGCTTGGCCTGGCGCACCAGCGCCTTGAGGGCTCCAACCCCGCCGCGGGTGGACGAGCCGCGGGTAGACTCGACCCCCAGGCGGCGCACAGCGCGGGCCGCGATCTCGCCGTCCTGGTGCTGGCTGATCATGATCGACACCGTCCGCCCGCGGTAGAGCTTCGGCATCATCAGCAGGTGGCGATGCCAGAAGGCGAGAATGAACTGGCTCCCCTCGCGCTCCCAGCGGCGCTGCCGCTCCGCCCCCTCATAGCGCGTGCGCACCGTCCAGCCGAGGAGGCGCAGTGACCAGGCCACGGCGAAGGACGCCAGCGCGACCTGCCAGCCGCCCGCCGCCTTCTTCGCGACCCTTCCTTCCTCTATGGCCCCAGACACCGAAGAGTCTCAGGCCTTGAACTGAAGGTCGTAGAGGCGCTTGTAGGTGCCGCCCAAAGCGAGCAGCTCGTCGTGGGTGCCGGATTCGATCACCCGCCCGGCGTCCATCACCACGATGCGATCGGCGCGCATCACCGTCGACAAGCGGTGGGCGATGACCATCGTCGTGCGCCCCTCCATCAGGTTGTAGAGCGCCTTCTGGACCAGCGCTTCGGATTCGCTGTCGAGCTGCGAAGTCGCCTCGTCGAGCACCAGGATCGGGGCGTTCTTGAGCAGTGCCCGGGCGATCGACAGGCGCTGCCGCTGGCCGCCGGAAAGGCGCATGCCGCCTTCCCCCACCACCGTGTCGTAGCCCTTCGGCAGCTCGCTGATGAAGCCGTCCGCATAGGCCGCCGCCGCCGCTTCGCGCACCGCCTCGACGGGCAGATCCTGGCGGCCGTAGGCGATGTTGTTGCGCACCGTGTCGTTGAACAGCACCGTCTCCTGGGTGACCACTCCGATCAGGGCGCGCAGACTCTCCAGGCGCAGGTCCCGCAGATCGATGCCGTCGATGGCGATGCGGCCCTCGTTCGGATCGAAGAAGCGCGACAGCAGGTTGACCATCGTCGACTTGCCCGCGCCGGAGGAGCCCACCAGGGCGACGATCTCGCCGCGGCGAATCTCCAGATCAACCCCTTCGAGGACCGGCTGGGTCTCGTAGGCGAAGCCCACCCCCTCGTAGGTCACCCCCTGCTCCACCCGGGTGATGTCGCGAGCGTCGGGCCGTTCCGCGATGTCGTTCGGCGTCGCCATCAGCGATGACACGCGGTGGCCCGCGGCCAGGGCCTCCTGCAGAATCAGATTGACCTTATTCAGCTTGCGGATGGGGTCATACATCCACAGCAGGGTGGTCAGGAACATCACCAGTTCGGAGCCCTCCAGCTCGCCGCCGTAAACCTTCCAGCCGGCCCACATCAAGAGCGCCGCAGCCCCGATCACCGCCAGGGATTCGACCACCGGGCTGGAGAGATTCGACAACAATTGCGCTCGCAGATTCACCCGCTTGTGGCGATTCGTGGCGCGCTCGAAGCGCTCCAGTTCGAAGTCCTCCATGCCGAAGGACTTCACGACTCGGAACCCGCGCACGCCTTCACCCATCAAAGAAGCGATGTCCGCCATCCGCTCCTGGCTGCTATGGCTGGTGCGGCGCATGCCCTTTCCGAAGCGGACGATGGGATAGAGCAGCACCGGTGCCACGAACAGGCAGACCAGCCCCAAAGAGAGGTGGGTCGACAGCAAGAGGGCGGTTAGCACCACTAGGGTGAGCGGCTGCTGGATCATGTCCAACAGGCGGTTTGACACGGCGTTCTGCATCAGCGAAACGTCATTGACCACCCGCGCCATCAGTTCGCCGGACGGATGGCGCGAGTGAAAGCGGCTGGACTGGCCGAGGATCTTCTCGTAGAGGTCGTTGCGGATATCCGTCGTCACCCCCAGGCCAATGCGCTGGAAGGAATAGCCACTGACGAAGTTGGCGACGTTACGAAGGATGAAAACCAAGGCGAAGAGCAGCGGCAAGAAAATGAAGACGTTGCCCTCGTCGATCCCGAAGTCGTCCTTCAGGTTGTCGTACCACTCGTCGAAATGCCCCGCCACATTGAAGGGACCGGGCTTCTCATCCTCCTCCTCGTCGGTGTCGCCGAGGCTGGCGAAGCCGGGCACCTCGTCAGTGCGCAAGACTTCGGCGAAGATGGGCTTGATGAGGGCCGCCGAGGTTCCTGTGGTGACGGCGAAGACGAGAATCGCAAAGATCGCCAAGGCGCCCGTTCCCAGGTAGCGCCGCAAATAGCGCCAAAAAAACACGGCCATCAGACCTCCTCCGCCGCGGCGGCCGCTCCCCCGGGAACAAGAATCTCTGCGACCGCCCGGGCCGCCCGGGTACTCGCCCCGCGCTGACCGAGGCGGCCGCGCAATTCCGCCAAGGCGTGGCGCATCTCCTGGCACCGCTGAGGGTGCGTCAAGAGAGCGTAGGCCTCTTCCGCCAAGGCAGCCGGTTCCGCATCCTTCTGCAAGCGCTCCGGCACCACACCGCGGCCCAGCACCAGATTGACCAGACTGAAGTGCGGCAGGCGCACCATCCAGCGGGCGAGCCAGTAGGTCCAGGTGGCGAGGCGGTAGACGACGATCATGGGGGTGGTCAGCAGTCCCGTTTCGAGGGTGGCGGTGCCCGACGCGGTGAGGGCCAGATGGCTGTCGGCGATCACCTCGAAGCGCTTCGACGACACCACCTCGATCGCCGTCTCCGGAGCGAGGGCGGCGAGCCGTTCGTTCACCCAGTCCACCGACAGCGCCGGAGCCCGCACCAGCCGCACTTCGATCGCCCGGTGGCCTGAATGGAGACGCTCCGCCAGCCGGTCCACTGCACCCACCAGGCTGGGCAGCAGCGCCTCCACTTCGCTCTTCCGCGAGCCGGGCAGCAGGGCGATACGAAACGGCCCGCCGGCGGCGTCGGGGCGCTCCCAACGCTGTGGCAGCTCGGGCACTTCGTCGACCAACGGATGGCCGACCAAAGTCACGTCCATGCCGTAGCGGCGATAGAACTCGACCTCGAAGGGAAACAGTACCAGCATGTGATCCACCCGCCGCCGGATCTTGTGCACCCGCCCTTTGCGCCAGGCCCAGACCTGCGGACTGATGTAGTAGATGACCTCGACGCCCAGTTCCTTGAGCGGCTTCGCCAGGCGCAGATTGAAGTCCGGTGAGTCGATCAACAGCGCGGCGGCAGGCCGGCGCACGACGGCACCGTCTACCAGTTTGCGAAACAGCCGACGGGCCTGCGGCAGGATCTTCAGCGCCTCGACGATGCCGACGACCGAGATTTCGGAGCTGTCCGCCAGGGTATCGAGGCCGGCGGAGCGCAGCTCGTCGCTGCCCAGGCCGAAGGCTTCGAGCTCCGGCAGGATGCGGCGCAGTTCGGCCAGCAGGCGGGCACCGTGCAGGTCACCGGAGGCCTCTCCGGCGACAATCATCAGCGGGCCGGGCAAGGAACGCTCATCACGCGGGGTCAGGGAAAGGGTGCGGGCGGACCGGAGGGAAAGGGGTACATCAGCCAAGCGATCAACAGTCCGCCGCCGACCATGCCCAGGAAGATCTGCAGGAACAGCCGAATCTGAGCACGCCGTTCCCGCCGCCACAGGGTCGTGAAGAACAGACTGACGATCAGGGCATACACCACCATCAGCAGGAAGTGGCTCACTCCGCCACCTCCTTCTGCCCCTGGGCGATATCCCAGGTGTCGATCACCAGCAGCAGATTCATCAGGCCGCCGGTGAGCAGAAAGGCGGTGCCGTATTCGAAGCCGGCGCCGGCGAGCTCGGCCTCGTAGTTCAGGCCGAGCTCGAGAATCCAGTAGGCCAACCCCAGGCCCATGGAGCCGACGGTGCCGAGCCAGGTCAAGGGCCGGCCGGCAATCGGATGGTAGAGCTTGCCCTCCAGGCCGCAGCCGATGACGATGGCGGCAACCACCAGGGCGAAGAAGACCAGCGCCCGCAGGCGGCGGCCGAGCAGAAAGTGACCGAGACCGGGCACCACCCAGGCGGCCAGGGCCAGCATCAGAGATCGCTTGGGATCGGAGGAAACCTCCGGTTCGCTCTTGCTCAACGCAAAGTTCCTCGAAGGTGGGTCTAGAAGAGTTGTCGCAGGCGGTCGCGGGCGGCGAAGCTGTCCTCCGGGATCACCCGCACTTCGCCGACGCTGCTCATGAAATTGGTGTCGCCGCGCCAGCGCGGCACGATATGGAAGTGATAGTGGTCCGGCACGCCGGCGCCGGCAGCGCTCCCCAGGTTCATGCCCAAATTGAAACCGTCCGGCTGGTAGGCCCGGTTCAGGATGTCGCGGCAGCGCAGAACCAGCGGCCAGAAGGCCGCCTGGGTGGCCGGAGAATCGTCCTCCGGCCGCGCTCGGTGGTTCTTGGGGGCGACCATCAGGTGCCCGCTGGCGTAGGGAAATCGGTTGAGCAATACCAGGTGGTCCGCGCCTTCGAAGACCACCAGCGAATCATCGTCGTCGGGGTTCGCAGAAGCGTCGCAGAAGAAACAACTCTTGGCGGATTGCTCCGCCTGGCCGGACCCTCGCGGCCCGGCTTGACCCTCCACGTACTGTGACCTCCAGGGCGTCGCCAGGCTGTTCACTCGGCGCTACTTCGCGTTGAGGAGCTCGCGCAGCTCCTTGCCGGGCTTGAAGTACGGAATTCGCTTCGCCGGCACCTGCACCTTTTCGCCGGTCTTCGGGTTGCGGCCCATCCGCGGCCCGCGGTTGCGGATGCGGAAAGAACCGAATCCGCGCAGCTCGATCTTCTCGCCTTCTTTGAGCGAGTGTACGATGCTGTCGAACACCGTATTGACGATGATTTCGGCATGCTTCTTGGTGAGCTGGGTGGAACTGGCCACTTCGTTCACCAGCTCGGCCTTGGTCATTCCGTCTCGTACTGGCACGGTTCCCCCTCGAACGGGAAAAGAAACGGCGACCCCGCGGAGAGGCCGCCGTTTCTAGGTTCTACTCTTCTTCGTCGGACGAGTCGGAGTCTTCGTCGTCTTCTTCGCCCTGGGAAGCTTCGATCACGACGTGCTCGCGAGCCGCCTGACGGGTCGACATTTCGCCGCCGCCCTCGCTGCCAGCGGACTTCTCCAGCTCCTCGACCTCCTCCGAGGTCGGTTGCAGCAGACCGCGCATGGTCAGGCCCACCTTCTTGTCGTCGTCCTCGATGCGCAGAATGCGGGCGCGCACCCAGTCGCCGACGGAGTAGTCCTCTTCCAGCTTCTGGGTCGGACCGACGTCGATCTCGCTGACGTGGGCCAGGCCCTCTAGGCCCTGGTAGATGTCGATGAACAGGCCGAAGTCGGTGACGTTGACGACCTTGCCGTCCACCGTGTCGCCGACGTGGTGGCTGGACACGAAGTCCTCCCACTCGTTCGGCATGAACTCCTTGATGGAGAGCGACACCCGCTGGTTGTTGACGTCGATATTGGTGATGCGAGCCTTGACCAGGTCGCCCTTCTTGAGCACCTCGCTGGGATGCTTGACGCGCTTGGTCCAGCTCATGTCCGACACGTGGATCAGGCCATCGATCCCTTCGGTGATCTCGACGAAGGCGCCGAACTCGGTCAAGTTGCGGACCTTGCCCTCGATGATCGAACCGATCGGGTGGATGTCCTCCAGCTCCTCCCAGGGATTGCGCTCCGTCTGGCGCAGCGACAGGCTGATGCGCCGCTGGCCCATGTCCAATTCCGAGACGATGGCCTGCAGTTCGTCGCCCACCTCCAGAATGCGAGCCGGATTGACCACTTTCTTGGTCCAGCTCATCTCGGAGACGTGGATCAGGCCCTCGACCCCCTCCTCGATCTCGACGAAGGCGCCGTAGTCCACCAGGCTGACCACCTTGCCGGAAACCCGCGAGCCGATCGGGTACTTCTTATCGACCAGGTTCCAGGGATCCTCGCTCTTCTGCTTGTAGCCGAGGGAGACGCGCTCCGTCTCCGGGTCGAACTTGAGCACCACAATGCCGACCTCGTCGCCGACGGCGAAGTGCTCCGACGGATGGTTGACCCGACCCCAGGAGATGTCGGTGATGTGGAGCAGACCGTCGATGCCGCCCAGGTCGATGAACACACCGTAGTCGGTGATGTTCTTGACCACGCCATCGAGGCGCGCACCCTCTTCCAGCAGGGTGATGGTCTCGGCCTTCTTCTTCTCCAACTCCTTCTCGAGCACCGCCTTGCGCGACAGGACGATGTTGTTGCGGCGGCGATCCAGGCTGATCACCTTGAACTCCAGCTCCTCGCCGCGCAGCGACTCGAGGTGCTTGATCGGCTTGATGTCGACCAGGGAGCCCGGCAGAAACGCCCGCAGACCCACATCGACGGTCAAGCCGCCCTTGATGCGGTCGATGATCCGGCCATTGATGATCAGGCCGTTCTTGTAGGCGTTTTCGATTTCGTTCCAGCGCATCATGCGCTCGGCCTTCTGGCGCGAGAGCAGGATGTGGCCTTCCACGTCCTCGGTCTTCTCCAGCAACACTTCGACTTCGTCACCCACCGCGACGGTCAACTCGCCGGCGCGGGTGGTGAATTCGCCCTTCGGCACCAAGCCTTCCGACTTGTAGCCGACGTCGACGATCACCTCGTTGGAGGTCAGGCCGATGACCCGACCGGTGACGATTTCACCTTCGACGAGATTCTTCATGCTCTCGTCGTACATGTCGACGAGCTTCTGGTATTCGGCGTCTGCGGCAGCTTGTTCGTCGTCCTCGGCGTGAGGTTCCATGTTGACGATGTGCTCGCTCGCCGCCTCCTCATCTACGGCGCTGGTCAAGGCCTCGACGGAGGCCTCCACCGGTTCTTCCACCGCAGGAGTCGGTTGGTCAGTTTGTTCTTCCGTGGACTGCATGAAACGAAATACCTCCTAGTGATTGGATTCAGGCTGACGCCTGGGCTCTTCTCCCGGGAAGAGCGCGAGCCCCCGCTAAGTCCCTGAGAACTCGGGATCGACGAGTATAGGGACCCCCTCCGGGGGTGTCAACCGAGGCGGCGAGCTAAGTGCCCGTAGAAAAAGGCTCGGCGGCGACCTGGAGGGCGCGGTCGAGCTCCTCGGCCACCGCCGGATCCGTTTCCCGCTCGCGAGCGCCGGCGAGAACTGAGCGGGCACCGAGGCGGCCCAGGGACCAGGCGGCCTGGGCGCGCAGTGCCGGATCGTCGTCCTCGAGAGCCTCCGTCAAGGGCTCCCGGTAGCGTGGGTCACGGCGATTCCCCATCACCAGGGCAGCGTTCCGCCGCAGTCCTTCGCGCCGTGCCCGCTGCATGGCGCTGCCTCGAAAGCGCTCCCGGTAGGACTCTTCGTCCAGGGCGAGGAGGCCCGCCAGATCGAGCTCCGCCCGCTGCGGCGGCAGGTGAAGGTCCGGCTGTTCGGCAGGCGACTGGCGACGAATGTTCCAGGGGCAGACCTCCTGACAGACGTCGCAACCGAATACCCATTCGCCGATCCCCTGCCGCATCTCCTCGGGGATGGCGCCGCGGTGCTCGATGGTCCAGTAGCTGATGCAGCGGTTGGCATCCAGCCGGTACGGTTCCGGCAGGGCGCCCGTCGGGCAGGCATCGAGGCAGCGGGTGCAGCGACCGCACAGATCCGCCAGCGGCTCCGACGGCGCCAGGTCCAGGGTGGTGAAAATCTCCCCCAGCAGAAAGAAGGATCCCTCGCGGCTCAGCAGGCAGGTGTTCTTGCCCTGCACTCCCAGGCCGGCGCGGGCGGCGAGTTCCCGCTCCAGCACCGGCCCGGTATCGACGTAGGCGCGGGTTTCGCTACCGGGAAAGGCCTGGCGGATGCGCTTCGCCAGCTTGCGCAGCCGCTTGCCCATCAGGTTGTGGTAATCGCGGCCGTGGGCGTAGCGGGCCACCCGCGGCCAGAGATCGCCCTCCGCCTCGACTGCGCCGGCCAGGGGCGCGTACTGCACCGCCACACAAAGAGCGCTCTTCGCCCCTTCGAGGATGCGTCTAGGCTCGACGCGCTCGGCGCTCCGCTGCTCCATCCAGGCCATACCGGCATGGTCACCCCGCTCCAGCCAACGGCGCAGCAGTTCCCCCCGTTCGATCGGCTCGAGGGAGGCGATGCCGGCACGGTCGAAGCCCGCCTCGGAAGCCCACCGGACAAGGGTTTCGGCACGGTCCATGGAGAGGATCCTACACGGGCCTGGAGAATCCCCGCCGAAGTCGGCGGAGGGCCCCCCTTGGGTTTGAAGCCGCCCCCCCGTTCGGATAGAATCCGCCCGGTCGGTCGTAATCGCTCTCGTCCTTCGAGAGCCCATGCGCGAAGTTCACCGCGAACAACCTGAGCCGCTTCGGCAGCTCAAAACACTGCCTCCGGTACCGGTAGGTCTCGCCGTCGCTCTGGACGGCACCAGTGCCCGCGCGTCGAGCGTAGACGTGAGGAGCGGGAGAACTCCGCTGGCTCTCCGCTCCGAGCCCGAAGGGCGAGGCGCTGGAAGCGCCGGGGACGGGGTGAAGCCGAATCGGCAGTTTTTCGGCTGAGGGGGCGCCTAGCCCCCTTGGGATAACAAGCGGCAAGTCTGCTGACAGCTTCGGCGAAGCCGTAGTTCAACAGCCTGCCGATACGCCTGGAAAGTGAGGAGAGATGGACGTATTCGGTCATATGAAGGAGAAGGGTCACGAGCGGGTGCTGATCTGCTCGAACCCCGAAGTCGGCTTGCAGGCCATCATCGCCGTCCATTCTTCGATCCTCGGCCCGGGTCTCGGAGGCGTGCGCATGTATCCCTACAAGTCGATGGATGAGGCGATGACCGACGTGCTCCGGCTGTCCCGCGGCATGACCTACAAAGCCGCCGCCGCCGGCCTCAATCTGGGCGGTGGCAAGGCGGTGATCATCGGCGATCCGAAGACCGACAAAAGCGAAGCGTTGTTTCGCGCCTTCGGCCGCTACGTCGACTCCCTCGGTGGCCTCTACATCACCGCCGAAGACGTCGGCATCGACATGGAAGACATGGACATCGTCTTCACCGAGACGCGCTGGGCCACCGGTGTGGCGCCGGCCCACGGCGGCAGCGGCGACCCGTCTCCGGTGACCGCCTACGGCACCCTCCAGGGGATCAAGGCGGCAGCGCGACGGCAATTCGGCGAAGTCGATCTGACGGGCAAGTCGATCGCCATCCAGGGCCTCGGCAGCGTCGGCCTGTTTCTGGCCTCCTACCTCAAGGATGAAGGCGCCAAGGTGCTCGGCTGCGATGTCGACCCGGAAGCGACCTCCGAAGCGGCCTCGCGCTATGGCGTGGAGATCGTGCCGCCGGATGAGATCTACGACGTGGACTGCGACATCTTCGCCCCCTGTGCCATGGGTGCGATCCTGAACGACGACACCATCCCCCGCCTGCGCTGCAAGGTGGTGGCCGGCGCCGCCAACAACCAGCTTCACGACGGCGACCGCCACGGCCGGGCGCTGGCCGACCGCGGCATCCTCTACGCCCCGGACTTCGTGATCAACGCCGGCGGCCTGATCAATGTCTACAACGAGTTGACCGGCACCTACAACCAGGAACGGGCACTGCGCATGACCCGCAGCATTTTCCTCAACCTGAACCGGGTGTTCGAGATCGCCGACGCGGAGAACATCCCGACCTCCGAGGCCGGCGACCGGGTGGCCGAAGAGCGCATCGACACCATCAAAGCCCTCGGCGGTCGCCAGTGGGGCCGCTTCATCAGCCAGCTCCAATAAGAACCGCCCATAACGAGCACCGGTATCGGCGGATGATCGACACCTCCATCATCATCCCGAGTCTCGATTCGCCCTGGATCGGCCGCACCCTCGCGGGACTGGCCAGCGAGGGCGCCCCCGGCGACGGCGCCGAGGTGATCGTCGTCGGGCGCGACGCGCCCGGCCAGATCCCGCGGGACGACTCGGTCCGGTTCCTGGAAACGCCCACCCCCTTGAACCCCGCCGCGGCGCGCAACCTCGGCGTCGCCGAGGCGACCGGGGATCGGCTGCTCTTCATCGACGCCGACTGCCGGCCCCTCGCCGGCTGGCTAGAGCGCCACCGACGCCGCCTGGGCGTGGACCGGCCGGTGATCGGCGGTGCCGTCGCCTTCCCAGTGCAGGGCTCCCGCTGGGCCCTGGCGGACAACATCGCCTCCTTTCATGAGCTGCTGGCGGATCGCCCGGAGGACGACGACACGGACCTGCCTATCGGCTCCCTCAACCTCGCCGTTACCCGCGACGCCTGGCGGCGGGTCGGCCCCTTCGACGAAGCGCTCACCACCAGCGAAGACTTCGACTGGATCCTGCGCTGCCGGCGGGCCGGGCTGCCCACCGCATTCGATCCGGCGGCGGTCGTCGAGCACGGGGCGGTGCGCCAAACCCGTGACGACCTGATACGCCACGCCACCTGGTACGGGGGCCAGTTTCACGATTTCGCGGCGCGCCACCCGGGCCACTTCGGCAGCGGCATCACCTGGCGCGACCGCCGCCTGCTCGCCGCCACGGCCCCCCTCAAGGCGGTCACCTCGACCCTCGGCATCTTCCTCCGGCACCGCACCGTCTGGAACGCCTGGCGCGCCTTTCCCGGCGTCGTCGCCTTCAAACGAGCTTGGTACCGGGCGGTTCTCCAATGTTGGCCGGAAAGGGATTCATCTCCCTCTAGCAGCTCCTCGTAGGCTCCAAGGTTCCACCCTCCGGAATTCGCTGGGGCTCGAATGATCCACTGGCGCCAAACGCTCTTCGAACCCGAGGATCGTGCCCTCGGCTGGGCTGCCCTTGACGTTACTATTTTGTCACGTTACTATTTATTCATCATTAATCGACACTCCACAAAGGAGCTCACCGTGACAGAAGCCCTAGCTCAAGAACCCACCGTCCTCCACTTCGATCAGGAGATCGACATCCAAGCCCGCCCGGAGGACGTCTTCAAAGGCATGATTCAGCGCCTTACGGAAGACCACCACGGCGGCCCCCATCCGCTGCCGCTCCGACTGGAGCGCCGACCGGGAGGGCGCTGGTATCGAGATCTCGGAGACGATCAGGGGCACCTATGGGGATTCGTCCAGTCCTACCGGCCACCCACCCTATTGGAATTGTACGGCCCGATGTTCATGTCCTACCCGGTCGCCGGCCACATGATCATCCGGTTCCACGCCACCGACCAAGGCACTCGGCTGGCCTTTCGTTACTCCGCCTTCGGCCTCCTCCAAGACGACCATCGAGAGGGAATCCAGCAGGGGTTCCGCAGCATGCTCGAGGCCGTTCAGCAAGGCGCCGAGTCCTAGAACAAATGGTTGAAGATCCATCATCAGACGATCTGCAGCCGATCTGGAAGGCGCTGGCGGATCCGACTCGGCGCTGCGTCCTCAAGCTGTTGCGTGGAGGCCCCCTCGCCACCACCGAGATCGTCAGCGCCCTCCCCCACCTCTCTCGCTTCGGAGTGATGAAACACATGGCGGTGCTGCGAGAGGCGGGCCTGATCACCGTGCGCCGGGACGGTTCCCGGCGCCTCAACTCGCTGAATGTCGTACCCATCCGCCGGATCTACGAGGATCTGGTCGACGACTATCAAGACCTCTGGGCCAGCCGCCTGACAGATCTCAAGAAGGATCTTGAAAGGCACCCGGCGGCCCCTTCACCTCCTGAGGAGGAGCCCTAGCCTCATTCCAATCCCCCTCTCGAGTCTAGGCAGGCTCCGATCGCCGCAAACCATAGGTTTTGCAGTAAGATCGCGACCGGCCATGGCCGATCTCACCGCCCCATTGCAGTTCCCTGCGCGCCTGGCCCCTGGGCCGGCGGCCGGCCCCTCCGCAGGTAGCCAGAATCCATGACCTCTCCCGGCGGCAGCACCGAAAAGCGCTTTCTCTCGTCGGCCCTGTCGGCCTACGGCAGCCAGTTCGGACGGGTGCTCATCCGCACCGCCGCCGAACTCGCCCTCGCCCGGCTGATCGTGCCGGAGGGCTGGGGCGTCTTCAGCCTGGCCCGCGCGGTGACCATCGTCGCCGCTCTGCTGCGCGACTCGGGAACCACCTACCACCTGGTGCGGGACCGGCGCGAGCCGTGGGGCGAAGTGCTGGCCTGGGTGCTCTCGACCGGCGCCTTGATCAGCGCGCTACTGATGCTGTGGCCGCAGCCGCTGGCCTTTTTCGATCCCAGCCTGCCGGAGGTCATGCGCTGGTTCGGGCTGTGGGTTTTTCTCGACGGCGTGGCGGTGGTCCCCAAGGTGTTCTTCGAGCGCCGCCTGGCGGTGCGCCAGCTGGTGGCGCCGGAGATCCTGCGCGGCGCCCTCTACGCCACCGTCGCCATCACCCTGGCAGCCCTCGGCCACGGCGTCTGGAGCCTGGTGATCGGCGAGTTGGCGGCGGCGGCCTTCTATGCCGCAGCGGTGTGGTTCCGGGCCCGCGGCCGCATCCCCCTAGGCTGCGATCCCGGGCGCCTGCCGGGCCTCTTGCGCAAGAGCGCGCTCCTCCTGCTGATCGCCCTGGCGGCGGTGCCCATCCCTTACGTGCAGCGCTTCTTCGTCGCCGCCTACGACTCCGCCGGCAGTGAAGCCGTCGGCTTCTTCGACAAGGCCTACGAGTGGGGTCTGCGCCTCCAAATCCTGATCCTGCCGGCCTTCCTGCGGGTGGTGTATCCGGCGCTGGTGGAGTACCGCGGCGATCGCCGGCGGCTGGTGGACGCCTACCGCCTGGGTACCGTCACCATCCTCGCGTTGGAGACCCTCGCCGCCTACTTCCTGTTCTTCAATGCCGAGGTGGTGCTGGTCAATATTCTGCTCGGCGACCAGTGGCCGGAGGCGGTACCGCTGTTGAAGATCCTCTGCTTCTTGCCCCTGGTGGACCCCTTCACCCGCCTCGGCGGCGAAGTTCTGAAGGTGCGCGAAGAGGACCGCTTGTGGTTATTGATCGTGCTCGTCAACATGGCGTCGCTCCTCACCTTCGGCTTTCTCCTCGCCGCGCCCTTCGGCGCCCCGGGCATGGCCTGGGCCAACTATCTGCTGCTCGGCAACCTGGTGATGGCCTGGCGCATGGCGAAGATCTGCGGGCCGGACTTCTGGCACCTACTGCGCGAACTCCTGTTCGTCTACCTGGTGCCGTTGCCCGCCTTCGCGCTGGTGGCGTGGGCCTTCCCGGACGGCTCCTGGAGCCGCTTCGCCGCCTCCGTCGTCGCCGGCGCCCTGGCGGCGGCGGTCCTGATCCTGCGCTTCCGGGCACCGGTCATGGGCTTCTTCTTCGCCCCGGCCGGCCATGCCGACAAGGAGGCGTCCTCGTGAGTTCGCGGGTGGCCTTCCTGATGTCCGGCCTTGGGGTGGTCGAGCGCGGCGCCGAGGCCTTCGTCGTCGAACTGGCCGGCGCCTTGGTGGAGCGCGGATTCGAGGTGACCACCCTCGGCCGCGGCGAGCGGCCGGCGATGCATCCGGCGGTGAAACACCGGCGGGTTTCGGCGCTACGCCGCGATCACCCGCTGATGCGCGCCGTCTACCGGCTGAAGCTCTGCCGCAAGGTCCTCGACACCTTGTGGCTCGACCCCCTCTCCGTCGAATGGGCGACGGCCTCGCTGGCCGCCCTGCCGCACCTGTGGCGCGCCCGCTACGACCTGCTGGTGATGGAGGGCGGCCTGATGGGCGCTCGCCTCGCCCGGGCGCTGCGGCGTTTCCGGGGCACCCCTTTCGTCGACATCGCCCACGGCAACAGCCCGAAGTGGGAGCGGGCCTTCGCCCGCCAGGGACCGAACCGGGTGGTCGCCTTCACCGAAGCCGCCGAACGGATGATCGCCGACGCGGCGCCGAAGGCCCGCATCGAGGTGATCCCCCACGGCGTGGATCTGGCGGCCTTTCGTCCAGGCCTCGATTCGGTGGACACGGGCCTCGGCCGTCCGGTGGTGATGACCGCCGGCGCCGTCGACTCCCACAAGCGCATCGACCGCACCCGCGCCGCCGTCCGAGAGCTGCACCGCCGCGGAAAGCCGGCGAGCCTGCTGGTGCTCGGCGACGGTCCCGAGGCTCCCGCTCTCGACGAAGCGGCCCACTCCCTGGGACCGACGCGCTACCTGCGCCGTACCGTGCCGCGGGACGAGATGCCCCGCTGGTACGCCGCCGCCGACGTCCTGACCCTGCCCTCGATCAGCGAATCCTTCGGCCTGGCCTACCTGGAGGCGATGGCGTCGGGGCTGCCGTGCGTCGCGCCGGACGATGCCGTGCGCCGGGAGGTGATCGGCGAAGCCGGGCGGTTCGCCGATCCGGAGGACACCGCCGCCTACGCCGACGCCCTCGCCGAAGCCCTGGAGCACGACTGGCAAGGCCTGCCGCGCCGGCGGGCCGAGGGCTTCTCTGCCGAGGCGACGGCGGACGCCTACGCCCGGCTGTTCAAACAAATTATCGACGAGACGAGGCGCAAAGGATGAGTCCCTTCCGGGCTGCCTGCCCGTCCATATGGATGTACCACCACGTCGAGCCGGCGCCGCTCGACCCTCCGACGGTGTTCTCCACCAGCTACCTGACGCCGGAGGAATTCGACCGCCACCTGGCGCTCCTCGAAGGCTGGGGCTACCGCACCGTCACCCTCGCCCAGGCGGCGCGCGGCGAGGCTCGGGGCAAGTGCGTGGTGCTGACCTTCGACGACGGCTGCGCCTGCTTCCTGGAGCACGCCGTGCCGCTGCTGCGGCAACGCTCGATGACCGCCACCCTCTTCGCCGTCTCCGACGCCCTGGGTGGCGAGAATGCCTGGGACCGGGCGAAAGGCGAGCGCCGCGAATCGCTGCTCGACGGCGACGCCCTGCGAGCGCTGGCGGAGGAAGGCTTCGAGATCGCTTCCCACAGCCGCTCGCACCGGCCGTTCGAAGAGTTCGAGACGGACGACTTCCCGGCCGAGACGGCCGGCTCCAAGGCCGACCTGGAGGCGACCATCGGTCGTCCCGTCGACACCTTCTGCTACCCTTGGGGTCGCTTCGACGGGCGCTATCGGCAAGCCGTGCAGGCCGCCGGGTACCGCGCCGCCGTCTCCATCCACGGCGTCTCCGGCACCGATCGCCGCGACCCTTTGGCCCTCCCCCGCATGATCCTCCGACCCGGCGAAACCACCTTCGAGCTGCGCCTCAAGGCGAGCGGCGCCTACCGCTGGTGGAGCCGCCTGCCGCGCCTCGGCCTGCTCGGCGCCCTGCGCAACCGGAGAAGGCGGCAGGAGACCACCTAGACCATGTGGCCGCGCCTGCGGCGGGACTTCCACCGCCTCCGCACCGTCAAGGGCCGCTCCTTCTGGCCGGCGCTGTTCGACGCCGTATTCCTGGACGCCGGTTTCCAGGCCGTCCTCGCCCACCGTGCCGCCCACACCCTCAAGGCCTGGGGCTTTCCCCTGGCGCCGGCGATCCTGCGGCGCTGGTCGATCAGCGCATGCTGCGTCGACATCCTGCCCCGGGCCGACATCGGCGGCGGCCTCATCATCGCCCACGGCATCGGCCTGGTGGTCGGCGGCGAGACGATGATCGGCGAGGACTGCACCCTGCTCCACGGCGTCACCCTGGGTGAGGTGCGCTTCGACGAACTGGCCTGTCCTCGGATCGGCGACCGGGTCACCATCGGCGCCGGAGCCAAGATCCTCGGCGGCATCGAGATCGGCGACGACGCGATGATCGCCGCCGGCGCGGTAGTGCTGCAGGACGTTCCGCCGAGCTCCACCGCCGCCGGCGTGCCGGCCAGGGTTCTCGCATCATGAGGGAATCGTGAAACGGACACCTCTGGCAGGTCTCGCCGCGGCTCTCCTGTGGCTACTGCTGCCGGCGGCAACGGCGGCAGAGTTCACCTGCGACGCCGCCAGCGGGGTGACCGCCTTCGCCTTCGACACCCGTTCCGGCACCTCTCTCCTCACCATCACCTCCACCGCCGGCGAGCGCTGGTGGGTCTCCCTGGACGGAACAGGCGACGCGCGGGCATGGCGACAGGACGAGAGCACCATCTACGCCGGCTCTACCGGTCCGGGAGAGATCTTCGCGCTGTCGTCCTGCGGCGACACCTGCGCCCAGCCGGTGCGCTGGCGGGACGGCGCCTGGGCTCCCCTGGGCGAAGCCTTTCCGGTGCCCCGAGGGGCCACCCTCCACTCCACCTGGGACCGCTCCGGAAGCCCCTGGATCCTCCTCCACCGGCGGGTCGGCGAAGGTCTCCAGGGCAGCGCCTTTCGTCTGGAGAAGGGCGAGTGGCGTCCCCACGGACGGGCGGCGGTTCGCCTGGGCGGCGCCGCCGGAGTGCGGCCCGATCCGGACCTTGCGGAGGCGGTGATCTCCGGCTCCACTCGCTTCGCCGCCGGCAAGGCACCCTCCACCTGGCTGCGCGGCCTGCCGCGCGGCGTGGAAGGCGAGCTGATCCCCATCGCCGACCGCAACGCGGCGCTGGTCGATATCGCCGGGCGCACCTTCCTCACCGCCGACGGCGGAAGCCGCTGGAGCCTCAGCCGCTGGACCCCCTGGGGCGTGCAGCAGACCGAAAGCTGGCGGCCGGGGGTCGACTACCAGGTGGACGTGCCCACCGGCGCCAGCGCGGGCTCATCGCACCTGGCCCTCGCCTGGTTCGACCGCCGACGCAAAGACGAGCCGCGCCTGGTGCTGACCGGCTGGAGTCCGGCAGCAGGCTGGAAGGTGGAGGGCGAGCTGTCGCCGACGGTCACCACCCGCGACGGGGTGACCCTCGCTTGGGACTACCTGCTGCGCCCTGTCCCCGACCGCTGGCTGCTGATGACCGGCTGCATCCACACCGCCGCCGGTTCTTCGCTGGTGGTGCGGGAACTGCCGGCCGGCGGTGAGCTCTCCGAGCCGCGCCTGGTCTCTATCCGTTGACCCTCCGGCGGCTCCGATCCGTCCTGTTGAAACGTTCCCGGCGACCGGGGTCACTCCTCTGGAATCGCCATTCCGGAGGCCCCCATGCCGTTGAACCAATCCTCGACATCTCGATCCCCTGGCGCATGGAGCGGAGCCACTCTGTTTCTCGCTTGCGCCTTGCTCGCCTCGGGCACCCACGCCCAGGAGACCTTCTTCGTCGACCCGAGCGGTGACGACGACAATCCCGGCACGGAACTCGCGCCGCTGGCCACCTTCGCCGGCGCGGTGGAGCGAGTACGCGGTGTGCTCGACGGCGACGGCGCCATCGATGTGGTCTTTCGGGACGGCACCTACCTCTTCACGGAAACGGTAGTCCTCGGCCCGGCGGATTCGGGCTCGCCCGGTCAGCGGATCACCTACCGGGCGGACAAGGGGGCGACGCCGGTGTTCACCTCCCTCGTGCCGGTCACCGGCTGGAGTCCATTTCGCGGCCCGATCCAGCACGCACCGCTGCCCGCCGGCATCGACCACGTGCGTTTTCTCCACGACGCCGGCGAGGACTGGCTGCCGCGCTCCGCCACCGCGCCCTTCGCCGCCACGGAGACGAGTTTCTGTGTCGAATGCACCTGGGACGACCCGGCGGTGCAGGCCAACAAGAGCGACATTCGCTACCCCGCCGGCTTCGCCGCACCGGACTGGTCCCATGCCGGCCAGTACGACCTGCGGCAATCACAGCACGCCTGGACCCAGGAGATCCTCCCCATCGCCTCGGTCAACGCGGTAGAGCGGCGCATCTTCACCGAGATTCCGGCCCTCTACGAAATGCGCCGCGACACCTCCGAGGACGACATCCCCAACCGCAACTGGGTATTGAACAGCCTGGAGGGCATCGACCAGCCGGGCGAGTGGGCCAGCCTCGACGGCACCCTCTACCACTGGCCCCTCGCCGGTACCGGCGATCTCTCGGTGCCGCGGCTGGTGGAGTTGATCCGGGTGGACGAGGGCACAGTGGACGGCAACGCGGACTTCGCGGCCCCAATCGAGAACATCCACTTCGACGGCATCACCTTCACCGGCGGGGACTTCTACGTCATGCAGCCGGGAGACGTGACCACCCAGCACGACTGGTCGGTGGTGGATGAAGGCACTGCCCTGCTGCGCTTCCGCAACGCCCGCAACTGCTCCGTGCGCCGCTCGACCTTCGAGAAGAGCGGCAGCACCGGCCTGCGCCTCGACCGCTATGCCCAGAACATCGTCATCGCCGGCAATATCTTCCGCCAGCTCGGCCGCGAGGCCATCGTCCTCACCGGCCGCGCCCCGGGCCGCGGCGACGTGAACAAGAACCACCGGATCGAGGCCAACCACATCTCCGCCACCGGCCGCGAAAAGTGGACCGCGCCGGCCCTGATGATCGACCAGAGCTCCAGCAACCGGGTGGCCTCGAACTACATCGCCGACACCGACTTCACCGCCATCGTACTCACCGCTCCGCGGCAGCTCGCCATGCTTTCCCACGGCGAGACGGAGGGCGCCGGAGTAAGCACCGTCCGCGAATTCCACTACCAGGAAATCCCCCAGGCGGTCACCGACTTCATCCTCGCCTTCGACGACCTCGGCGCCGGCTCCCGGGAGGCGATGCAGTTCGTCTACAACCACGGCAACCGAATCGAGGGCAATGCCCTGATCGACGTCTGCCGGGGCCGGGGTTACCTGGTCAACGGCTACGTCTACGTCTCGGGCTTTCAGCGCCACGCCAGCAACTTCCTGGAGCGCAACTACGTCTACGACAGCGGCGACAACCTGCAGAACAACATGGCCTTCTACAGCGACAGCGACCAGGACAACTGCGACTACATCGGCAACATGATCCGCGGCCTCGACGTGGGCGACGCGCCGGCGCCCTTCCCGCTGCTGGTGACCTACGCCCAGTGGGCGGAAAGCGACCCGGACACTCCCAGCGGCCGCATCCTGCTGCGCGCCAATGCGGTCAGCCGCTCGACCTTCGACCCCTTGCTGGACGGCCAGTTCATCCAGCAGGAAGGAACCCTGATCGACGGCGCCGGCGGCAGCTTCGCCTTCGCCTCGATCTACCGCAACATGTTCCGCACCCTGTGCCCGCGACCGATGGTGCCGGGGAGCCCCTGGCCGGAGGCCGCCGAGATGCGCGCCGAGTTGGCGGACGCACTGGTCCGCCTGGGGAGCGACGCACCGCAGTGCGCCGAGGAGATCTTTGCCGATTTCTTCGAGTCGGGAGAACCGGAGGCCGGGGTGCCCTAGCCTTGGTCAGCGCCGCCTCGCCGGACGGCCTGTTCCAATTCGTCCACCACTTCGTCGATGGACACGTCGGAGGTGTCCACCTCGCGGTAGGAGGCGTCGCAGGCCAGCGGTGAGTCGCTGCGGCCGGCGTCGCGCCGGTCGCGCCGCTCCATCTCCGCCGCCACCTGCTCGCGGCTCACCTCGTCGCCGGCGTCGCGCAACTGCTGCCAGCGCCGGTGGTGGCGCACCTCCGGACGGGCGGTGACGAAAAACTTGTAGGGCGTGTGCGGGAACACCACCGTACCGATGTCGCGCCCTTCGAGCACCCCGCCGGCCGCTTCGCCGCAGGAGCGCTGCAGAGCCACCAGCCGCTTGCGGACGGCGCCGTAGGCGGCGATCTGGGAACTCGCCGCGCCGACCTCCGGAACGTAGAGGCGGTCCGAAACGTCCTCACCGTCGAGGATCACCCGCACCTCTCCGTCGGCTCCCGGCCGCAGTTCCAGCTCCGCCGCCAGGGCAACGGCTTCGGCGGCTCTCCGGTCCGCCACATCCACCCCGTGGTCGAGCACCCGCAGGGCGAGCGCCCGGTACATGGCGCCGGTGTTCAAATACGGTACTCCGAGGCGCGCCGCCAGCCGCCGGGCGACGGTGCTCTTGCCGACCCCGGCGGGGCCGTCGATGGCGACCACCAGACTCATCGCTGACGCCGTCCCCGAGAGGATGGCTTCTTGCCGCCGCGGGATTTCGTTCCGGGCCTAGATCCGGACCTTGGACCGCCCGGCCCTTTCTTGTTCCGCCCTTTCGCCGGTCCTCTAGCGAGTCCCTTGCCGGCGGCCTTCTTGCCTCCGTCCGATTTGCCGGAGGAAGTCCGCATCAGAGCCGCCACCTCCCGCTCGGTCAGCGGACGGATCTCTCCTAGGCCCAAGTGGTCGTCTCGTAGGGGGCCGATAGCGACCCGCCGCAGCTTCGACACCGGATGGCCGATGCGCTGGAACATGTCGCGGATCTGGCGCGTGCGGCCCTCGCCGATCTCCACCGTCCACCAGGAGTTGCTCATCTTCTCCCCTGGCCGCCGAGCGGTGCGCCGGCGCTCGATCACCGCCGGCCGGGTGCGCTTACCGTCGAGGAAGATGCCGGCGCGCAGGCGCTCGATATCGCGCTCCTGCGGCTCGCCCTTGACCTTCACCTCGTAGAGCTTGCGGCAACCGTAGCGCGGGTGGGCGACGCGGTGGGCGAAGTCGCCGTCGTCGGTCAGCAGCAGCAGACCCTCGGTGAGGAAGTCGAGGCGGCCGACCGGCACCAACGCCTTGCGAAGCGGCGGCGGCACCAGATCCATCACCGTCGGGCGGCCCTCCGGATCGAACCGGGTGGACATCACCGCCCGCGGCTTGTTGAGCAGCAGGTAGGTCTCCGGATTCGGCGCCTGGACGCGCTTGCCGTCCACCTTGATGGCGTCGCGCTGCGGGTCGGCGCTGTCGCCCAAGGTGGCAACCTGGCCATTCACCGTCACCCGACCGGCCTCGATCAAGTCTTCCGAGGCGCGGCGAGAGGCAACTCCGGCGCGGGCCAGAATCTTCTGTAGACGCTGTGGATTCGCTCGGCTCATGGGTTCCCTCAGGAAGCCTGCCCTTCGGACACCGCCGCCGGTTCTTCGTCCGCGCCTTCGGCGTCCGCCTCCACGTCGCTCTCCTCCGCCGCCTCTTCCGCTTCCGCCGCCTGGCGCAGAATGGCTTCCTCGCGGTCGTGCTCCGGGCCGCCTTCGAGGCCCGGCTCCGGCGGCGCCTCCTCCAGCGGTTCGAGGAGCTGGGCGGCGAGCGACTCTTCCAGATCTTCGAGCGGTGGCAGATCCTTCAAGCTCTTCAAGCCGAAGTGCACCAAGAACTCCCGCGAGGTGCAGTACAGGAAGGGCTTGCCCACCACCTCCTTGCGGCCGGCAATGCGGATGAGGTGCTTTTCGAGCAGGGTCTTGAGCACCCCGGACGGGCTCACCCCGCGCAGCTCCTGGATCTCCGGGCCGGTCACCGGCTGCCGGTAGGCGATGATCGCCAGGGTCTCCACCGCCGCCATCGACAGCTTGCTGGCGCCGGTCACCTCGAAAAAGCGCCGCAGCCAGCCGTGCAGTTCCGGCCGGGTAACCAGCCGCACACCGCCGGCCACCTCTTCGAGCATCACCCCGCGGTCGTCGCCGGCGTAGCGCTCGAGCACCGCCGCCAGCGCCTCCTTCGCGGTGTCCGCGTCGTCGTCCTCGAACAGCTCCAGGAGCTTCTTGCGCGGCACCGGCGCCGAGGACACGAACAGCACCGCCTCCAGGGCGGCCTCCATTTCAGCCCGGGTGGTCATTCGGACATCGCCTCCAGCTCCTCCGCGTCGAGTTCCCGGGTGGTGCGGTAGAGCAAAATCTCACCGGCCTTCGTCTGGTGGAGCCGAGCCAGGTTCATGCGGGCCATCTCCAGCACCGCCAGAAAAGCCGACACCGCCTCGGCGCGGCAGGATCGGCTGCGAAGATCGTCCAAGAAATCGAAGGGCCGCCCCCGCGGAATCGCCTCCATTAGCCGCTGGAGCTGCCCTTTGACCGAGAAGGACTCGCCGCTCAGCCGGTAGGGCGGCGGATTCTCGCGCTCGAAGCGGTCGAACACCGTCTTCAGGGCGCCCACCAGATCGTAGAGCGACAGATCGCCCAGATCGACCTCTTCGTCCTCGTCCTTCACCAACCGCAGCGGCGCCGGCTGGCGGCTCCAGATGCCGCGCCGCACCTGGTGGACCTCCGCCAGGGACTGCGCCGCTTCCTTGAGCTTCTGGTACTCGATCAGCCGCTGCACCAGTTCCTCTCGCGGATCGCCCTCGTCGTCGCGGCCGGTGCCCGGCTTGGGCTGCGGCAGCAGCATCTTCGACTTGAGGTTGATCAAGAGCGCCGCCTCGTAGATGTACTCGCCGGCGATGTCGAGATTCAGCTCCTCCATCAGCCCCAGATACTCGTGGAACTGGTCGCACACCCGCGCCACCGGAATGTCGGTGATGTCCACCTCGTCCATCTTGATCAGGTGGAGCAGCAGATCGAGGGGACCTTCGAAAATCGGTAGCCGGACCCGCCAGGACTCCGGCAGCAGGCCGCTGACGGCCGGAACTCGGGTCATCGCGCGCCGGTTCCTCCGCAGCGCGGCCGACCGTCGTCGAAACCGACCGCCGAACGCGGGCGTGAAGAGAGGACGTTCTTCTCGGTAACCTTCTCTGACACGGTGACTCCTCGGCTCGCTCTTCGAAATCGCTCGCAGGTGGGGTGGAACCGCCCGGCCGGAAAAGCCGGGGCGCGAAGCGCCAATGATACCGGATCAGAGCCGTCTGTCCTATCGTGGCGGACCCTAGATCTCCGCGCCGGAGCTGATCATGCTAATATCTGCATTATTGAAAATACATTTCCTCGATCGGATGGCCTTGATCCAGTCGCCGTCCCCGGCGAAGCCGCCCTGAGGGATCTCAGCAGAGGAGGACAACGTGCGCCGCCTGACCTTGATCACCACCCTCGCCGCTTGTTTTGCCTTCTCGCATGCAGCATCGAGTTCGGCCCTCGCCTGCACCGGCCACCGTCAGTGCGTCAAAACCGTCTGTTGGTACATGGTGGCGCCGGGCGACGGTGGCGAAGGGTTTCCGGTGTGCGTCGAAGTCTCGTCCGAGGGTGAAGGCACGGGAGAGGTCTCCGACCTTACCGCGACCACCAAACAGATCCAATGGGAGGAGACCTCCTTCCGCGGCTTCCACCCGCTCACCGGGCCGGTGCACATCGATCTCGACACCGAAAGAACCTCTCTAGGGCGCGTTCAAAGCCACGATCCCACCGGCCTCAAGTTCTTTCCCGCGGACGCGGAGATCCGCTTCTTCTTTCGCGTCCAGGTACCCAACTTCGGGTGGGATCTCACCCACGACGACCCCATCGTCGTCGCCTCCCCCGGCATCCAAGCCATTCCGCCGGTCGGCGCGGTGTTCAAGCTGCAAGAGCCGGTGCAGTTCCGTTCCCAGAACGGAAGCGACACGGTCCTGGAGCTGCGAACGGCCCGCATCCTCTTCGAACCCAATCAGGCGACCGCCGGCGCCATGGGGGGCTTCCCGGCCGACCCCTTCCTCTTCGCGGGCCTCCTGTTGCCTCTGCCGTGGCTTCTCTGGCGGCGCCGGGAGTACCAACGCCTAGAGTTCGATTCCGAAGCTGCGCTCCATGGCCTCTTCGCCTGCTTGGCGGTCGCCGGAAGCGGGGTAATGGCTCTGCTGTGGACTTATCACGCGGTGCCATTCGAGTGGGGATGGAAACTGGCCATTTTCTCTTTGGCAGTGGCCTTGCTCACCTACGCTCGATGCTTGCAGGGAACGACAGCAGAGTGGGTTCGTTCACGGGTCGACTGAGTGGGAATGAAGGTGGAAGCTCGAGTACCGGTAATAGCTACTTCCTTAATGAACTGGTCACGGCTCTTCCCCCTGTCGAGTCACGAGGACAGCAATAACGATAGCTATGATCGCGCAGAACCAATCGTGAAGAGACGAGTGACCGCCAGGGGCTACGATTCCTACGGACTCGAGAACGTCGCACCAAAATGCCATATGGCCAGCCATCGAGCCTTCAGCAACACGCCCAAATACTACGATTGCCAGGTTGATAAGGGCCAACACCGATGCCATCACTCTCAACGCATCTCTGCGCGCGTATGAGGAATAGCTGTTCGGCCATCCGATAGCGTTGTTTAGGCCCCGTAGGAACATTAGCGTCAGAGGTAGCCAAGCAACCGCGACCGCCCAAGCATCAACCAGACCCCCGAGAGCTGTCCATGGGGATCTCAAGTCAAGTCGACCTGCAAGCATGAGCGCAATCGCCGTAAACGCAACCGAAAGTGCAGCGGCCGCCGGAATGAAGAGCATGAGGCCGAACCGCATGTGGTCACCATAAGATCTCGAACTCGAGCCTTCGATAAGCCCAGGTCGGTTCATAGCGCCTCATAGAAGAGAATGCCCAGCCCCACAAGAGTCGGTAGCAGCAAGAGACCGGCACAGCCTCCTTGCTTGGGTTCCCACTGGCCACGACTCATGACGGCCCTACCGACATAGGAGTGGGCCCGATTGTACTCGTCACCAGGAAGAATCTCGTGCCACTCCCTAGCTATCACGCAACTCCAGTTGCCAGTGATCGGTAAGGCGATCGTCATGGCGTGCAAGCAAAACGGGATCCAGTGATTGCAGCTAGCGTTGACGTTGTTGTCGAAGAACTGGACCTCCTCCACCATGTGTTCGATTTCAAGGTCTTGAGCCCAGGTCGTAATGACCCGGTAGGCTCCACTCGGGTTCCACCACTGGCGCCAGTTGCTGGGCTTATCGATTCCGGTCAGATGGAGTGCCATCTGAAACTGTGGAATGTCGAAGCCGACGCTGATATTCGCTCCCGTTTCGATTCGTTCCACGATGTGATCACGCATGCCAGCAGTCGGACTAGACATAGTCACTCCCTCGCCAATATTCGTTTGGGTCCTGGAACGGTTGGGCTTACTGGAAATAGGCGCCCCATCGGATGTAGAAGCGGATTCTTACGCTACCTCAGCTAGCTCGCGGACGGCCAATCGAACGACTAAAAGAACCGTTAGAACGCCTAGCGATTTGCTTGGGAAAGAAGCGAGACGTCGAGAAGACTTCGCCGCGCAGTCGATCTCCGGAACAAGTCACGATGATGTATATGTAGCAAATAAAATCATAGCAGGCTTCCCGAAATCAATTGAATTTCAACGCCGATCTGGCGAACTCGCTCAAAGACTTGGATTCGTGGGCAGGCTCGATCTAAGCCCCTCCCACGCCCCCCGCACCTTCCCCCAAACCGCACGGGCGTTGCCCTTCGGCGCCTCGCGCAAGAACGCCGCCGCCAGCGCCAGCAGGTTCCAGCCGACAAACACCAGTCGCCCGAAGAACCCGTGGTGCTTCCGCACATAGATCGCGTTGCTGCGGCCGGTGTGGAAGGTCTTGAAGGGGGTGTAGCTGCCGGCGGTGGAGGAGGCGACTTTGTGCCATAGGACGCTTGCCGGCTCGTAGCGCAGGCGGTAGCCAGCGTCCAAGGCGCGGCGGCACCAGTCGGCGTCGTCGACGTTGATGAAGTAGGCCGGGTCGAGGGGGCCGACGTTTTCGAGCGCGTCGCGCGGGATGAGGAGGCAGCAGGTGGTGAGGTAGGTGACGTCTTTCGGGGTGCACCATTTGGGTCCGTCCCGCTCGCCCCTTCCCCACTCTTCGGTGACCGTCTCGCGCAGGCGGAGGCGACCGCCGGCAGCCCACAGGCGGTCGCGGGGATCGGCGTAGAAAATCTTCGGCCCGGCGGCGCCGACATCCGGGTCGGCGCAGGCGACGACCAGCGGTTCCAGGAAGTCTGGGGCCACTTCGACATCGGTGTTGATCAGCAGGACGAAGCCGACCTCCGGGTCCTCGAGGGCGCGGCGGATGCCCGCCAGGTTGCCGCCGGCGAAGCCGAGGTTTTCGCCGGTTTCGAGGATTTCGAGGTCGGGCCAACTCTCACGCAGGCGGGCCACGGAGTCGTCCGTGGAACCATTGTCCACCAACAGGATGCGCGGTGGAGAGTCCGACTCGGACAGGCTGTCGAGAGTTTCGAGGGTGTCCGACGCGCCGTTCCAGTTGACCAGCACGGCGACCACCGGGGCGCCGAGATTGCGCACGGTCACTCGGCCGGGTGGTCGAAGAGGGCGGCGTTGGCGCGCAGCACTTTCCAGCCGTAGACCAGGCTGCTCACATGGAGGACGAGAGCGAAGACGAACAGGCCGAGGTGGCCGCCCGGGAAGGCGCCGGCACCGCCTCCCTGCAAAACGCTGCCGACCAGCGCGCCGAGGGTGAGGACGGTGGCAGCGATCCACGCCGCGAGGGCTCTCAGGCGGGGCGGCGTGATGCCGACGGCGGCGAGGGCGCGACCGGTTCCGAACAGGTAAAGAATGGTCCAAAAGTGCGGCACGAGCAACGCTGCGAGGATCATCAGGCCGCCGAACAAATACGGTTCCAGGCCGGCAAGGGGTAAACCGACACCAAACGAAACGACGCCGGCGGCAAGGAAGGCGGCGGTGCCCAACAGGGCGATGGCGTAGATCAAGCGCTCGAATCGCATGGCGGCGATCCTACTCCAAGAGGTCGGACAGGGCCGCGATCCAGGCCTTGGCGCCGTGGTGTGGGCGGTAGTGCTCGTCGAGGCGCCGGCGGCCGGCTTGGCCCCAGTCCTTCGCCCGCTCGGGATGATCCTGGGCTTCGCGCAGGACCGCCGCCAGGGCGGCGGAGTCTTCCGGCGGCACGATGCGGCCGGTGACGCCGTCGACCACCACCTCGGGTATTCCGGACACATCACTAGCGATCACCGGCAAGGCCGCCTCCATCGCCTCCAGGATGACCAGCGGCATGCCTTCATAGGTGGAGGGCACCACCAGCGCTCGGGAGCGCTCGAAGAGGCCGCGCACTTCGGCGCCGGAACGGCGGCCGAGAAAGCGGACCGATCGCAGGCCGAGCGCCTCCACCCGCGCCCGCAGAGCCGCTTGGTGCTCGCCACTGCCGACGATCCAGAGGGGTGCCGGCGGGGAGCCGGAGTCCTCCAGACGGCGGTAGGCGGCGAGGAGGGTTTCCACCCCCTTGCGGAGGCGCAGGCGGCCGACGAACAGAAAGACCGGTTCATCGGCGGGGTCCTCAAAGCTGGCAACGGTCTGGTGTACTAGCCCGCCGGTGACGTTCGGCACCACCCGCACGTCTCCTTCTCCGCCCCGTCCTTTTCCTCTGAGATAGTCCAGCTCGATCTCGCCGGCGGTGCGCTCGCTGGGGGCCAGCACCCGGTCCGCCCAGCGAGCCGTCCAGCGGCCGAGGAGGATCTGGAGGGGCGCTTTCAGCCACCGGAAGCGCTTCTCGACGCTCCCCGGACGGCCGATCACCCGGTCACCGTCGGAAGCGTCGCGCAGCGGGCGGACGGCGCGGCGCTCGCGCACGTAGCTCACCTGCTGGAGGGCGACGAGGAGAAGTCGCTGGCCGCTGCGGCGGCGGTGGCGGCGCCCGGCCCACAGGGCCAGGGCGCCGTCGGACTCGTGGACCTGGAGGACCGTCGGGCGGAAGGAGCGCAGACGCCGACGCACCGCCGGCACGATGGTCAACGGGAAGAGCACTTTGGGTCCCCGGGCACCGTCCGCGTCTTCTTTCTGGCCGCCGCGGCCCAACACCTCGACTTCCGCACCGCGCTGCCGCAGGCCTTCGGCGAGCTGCAGCACCTGCTCCCCCACGCCGCTGATGTCGTGCGGCGGCAGGGTGTTGGCGACCAGCAGAATGCGCTCGTGGAGCGGATCGTCAGCCATCGCCAGCCAGCCTTTCCCGCAGCGCCGCGAGGGCCGGATCCTGCCAGCGCGCGAGCAACTCCTCGGCATCTTTCCGAGCGTATTCGGGCCAGGGGCTCGATTCCTCGGCGAGCCACTCTTCCAGCCCAGAGAACTCTTCCAGCCCAGATTGGCGGGCGCCGAGCAGATCGCCGGCGCCGCGCAGGCGAAGGTCCACGGCAGCGAGGCGGAAGCCGTCGTCACCGTGCACCAGTTGTTCCAGCCGTCGGAGAGCGGCGGGGCCGCAGGGGCCATGCAGCAGGATGCACTTGGAGGGCTTGGTGCTGCGACCGATGCGGCCGCGGAGCTGATGGAGCTGAGCCAGGCCGAAGCACTCGGCGTTTTCGACCACCATCCGCGTGGCACCGGGCACGTCCACCCCCACCTCGATGACGGTGGTGGCGACCACCAAGCGCAGGTCGCCGGCCGCCAGGGCGGCGGTCGCCGCCTGGCGCTCTTCGCTCGGCGTCCCACCGTGGATAGCCGCCGCTCCAAACTTGGCGAAGCGCTCCCGAAGCGCTTCGCCTTCGACCTCGACCGCGGCGGTGGCGCCGGCCTTGTCCTCCCCGCCCACCCGCGGCATCACCACAAAGGCCTGCTCGCCGCGCTCCAGGCGCTTTTCGAGTTCGGCATAGACGGCCATGCGTTCGGTGATCGGCTGCAGCTCGGTGACCACCGGCTGCCGGCCGCGCGGTTTCTCGTCGAGGATTGACAGTTCGAGATCCCCCCACAGGGTGAGGGCCAGAGAGCGGGGGATCGGCGTGGCGGTGAGGGTGAGGCGGTGGGGATGGCCGGCGAAGGCCTGGCGCTGCTCGACGCCGAAGCGCTGCTGCTCGTCGATCACCACCAGGGCGAGGCGGACGAAGCGGGTGGTGTGCTGAATCAGCGAATGGGTGCCGACGACGAGATCCACCGAGCCGTCCGCCAGCTCCCGTCGCACCGCCTCGGCGTCCCGCCGGGAAGCGGTGAGGGTGGCGACCTTCCAGCGCTCACCGAAGCCCCACCCGTCGAGGGACTGCCGGTGCTGCTCTGCCAGCAGTTCCGTCGGCGCCATCAGTAAGGCCTGCCCACCGGCCTCCAGCACCGCCCCGAGGGCGAGGGCGGCCACCGCCGTCTTGCCGCTGCCGACATCGCCCTGGAGCAGCCGATCCATCGGCCAAGAGCGGCCGAGGTCGCTCAGGATCTCCTCGCCGCAGCGCCGCTGGCCGGCGGTCAGCTCGAAGGGAAAGGGGCGGGCCAACCGGTCGAGGCGGTCCGGATCCGTCGGCAGCGAGATCGGCGCGCAGGTGCCACGGCGAAGGCTGCGCCGCCGAGCCAATCGGAGCTGACGTTCGAGGAGGCGCTGATAGGCGACACGACGCCAGGGCGGCGAGCCCGGGGCGAGGTCATCGAGGCTCGCGTCCGGCGGCGGCTGGTGGACAGCGCGGAGAGCTGCCGGCAGATCGCCGAGCTGCCGGCGGCTGCGGAGATCCGCCGGCAGCGGATCCGCCGGTAGATCCTGTCTCAAGGCCGCTTCCGTCCAGCGCCGCACCGTGGCGGGACCGTGCGGGCCGAGGGAGCTGTAGATCGGCGTCAAGGCCGGCTCTCCCTCCGCCACCTCCCAGCGCTCACAACTCGGGTTGAGCAGCTCCAAGCCGTTCTTCTTGACCTTGACCGCGCCGTGCAGCCGATAGCGGGCGGCGGGATCGATCTGGCGCGCGATGAAGGGGCGGTTGAACCAGCGGACGTCGAGGGTTTTATCGGCGGCGTCGCGCAGGCGAGCGGTCACCATCGTGCGGCGACCGCGAAGGCGGATGGTTCGGACGCTTTCCAAGTAGCCGACCACCGTTGCCAGCTCCTCGCCGGCGCCCTCATTCCAACGCCCGGTGAGATCCGCCACCGCCGCCACCGAGCGGCGATCCTCCCAGCGCTGCGGCAGGCGCAGCAGCAGGTCCAACGGCTGCCGGATGCCGAGGGAGCGCAGCTCGGCGGCCCGCTTGGGGCCGATGCCGGGCAGACCTTCAAGATCGGAAGTGGGGCTCAACTCGGCGGCCACGGTTCCTTGCGAGGCTCTGCCCATGCAAGGTCGAGCGGTCTCTAGCAGGGTACTGAACTGCTCATCAGCAGCCTGCGACCAAGCCCGGAGGGCGAGGCGGCGGCAAAACCGCCGAGGACGGGGTGAGAGCGAAAAGCCTGAGCTTTTCGGGTGAGGGGGCGCCTAGCCCCCTGATGAATAACAGCTAGCAGCGAAGCTGAGATCATTGTCGAAGACATTCTTCAGCGAGCTGCTAGCCGCCGACTTCTAGCACCAGGGGAATCACTCCGCAGCGCACTTCGTCGCCGGCCTTGATCTCCGCCGGCACGCCCTTGACCAGCCGGTTGGCGTTGACGAAGGTGCCGTTCATGGTGCCAATCTCCTCGGACAGGTAGAGGGTGTCCCCGCGGCGGTAGATCTTGGCGTGGCGGCGGCTGATCGAGCGCTGGGTGTCGATGGGCGACAGATCGATGTCCGGGAAGATGCCGGTGACCGGATCCTTGCGGCCGATCATCGTCTCGGAACCGCTGCTTAGCGGGAACTTCATACCGGACTCTTCGTGGCGCAGGGTTTCGCTGGTGGAAGCGGCGACGGCGGCTTCCGGGGCGGGGATCTCCGGCGACGGGGTGCTTTCGTCGGTACCCATGATCTCCCGCAGCATGGTGTCCGTCTCGCGCAGCCGGCGGGACAGCTTGCGCATCATCCGCACGCCGATCTCGGGATTGTCCTTGAGCATCTGATCGAAGGTCGAGCTGTCAATCTGCAGCAGGCGGGTGTCCGCCAGGGTGCGGGCGGAGGCGTTGCGCGGCAGGTCTTCGAGCACCGCCATCTCGCCGAAGAAGTCACCCTTTTCGAGCACCGCCGCCTGGCGGTCTTCGCCGCCCAGGCGCTGGAGGATCTCCACCTTGCCTTCCTGGATGATGTACATGTGGGTACCCAATTCACCTTCGGTGAAGACGAAGGATCCCTTGGCGAACTCCGCCTGGAACTGACTTTGTGCCGCCTTGTTGCTGGTGGTTTTGAACTTCGCCTTGGTCATCGCATTCAAGCCTCGAACAACTCCATTCGGCCCGCCGCCATCTCCAGGCGCGCCTGCAATCCCATGGGAAGGGTCCGGTTGGGCGCTTGGTGCCCACATTCCAGCCCCCAAAACACCGGCCAGGGAAACCCTTTCACGGCCTCCTCCAATCGGCACCTCCAGCGCTCGGAAGCGCTGCCGTCGGAGCAGGTGAGATGGCCGATGACCATGGCGCGGAGATCGCTCAGGCTACCGGAGAGCCGCAGATGGGTCAACATTCGGTCGAGGCGATAGAGCGGCTCGTCGATGTCCTCCCAAAAGAGAATCCGGCCCCTTAGGGAAGGGAAATACGGCGTGCCGAGGAGCGCCGTCAGCATCGAAAGGCAGCCTCCCACCAGCGGACCCTCGGTCATCTCCTCCGCCGGCTCGCCGCCTGCGGAGGCCAGGGGCACGAGAAACGGGCCGCGGCCGGCCAGCGCGTCGAGCAGCGAGATGCGTTCCATCTTCGTCAAGCCGCGGGCCAGATCCGCCGCCACCATCGGGCCGTGAAAGGTCACCCAGCCGAAGCGTTCGACGATCTGCCAGAGCAGCGGCGTGAGGTCCGAGTAACCGATGAAGGCCCGCGGCTCGCTGCCGAGCAGATCCCAGTCGATTCTCGGCAGCAGGCGCATCAAGCCGTAGCCGCCGCGCACGAAGAAGACGGCCTTGATCTCCGGATTCCGCAGCAGTTGGTGGAAGGACTCCAGGCGGTGGCCGTCATTGCCGGCGAACAGGCCGGAGCGATCGAAGGCGTTGGCCGCCACCACCGGCTCGAAGCCGAGATCGCGAAGAGCCGCCAGGCCCGCTTCCAGCCGAACCGGGTCGGCCGGGCCGGAAAGGGCGGCGACGCCAACCTTGTCGCCGGGCAGAACCGGCGGCGGCAAGCGGGCGATGGGAACGTTTCTCATGAGAGCCCCTTGTCAGCAAGGCAGAGTGCGAGACTTTCTTCGTACTCTGCACCCGAGCCCGAAGGGCGAAGCGGCGCCAGAGGCGCCGTGGACGGGGTGAGCCGCCTGCGCGGCCCGGCAAAGAATCGCACTTGTTGCGGCGAGGGGGCGGACCGCGTGCGGGCGCCCAGCCCCTCTGAAAAACCGAGCCGGAGAGGCCGTGTAAGCCGAATCCTGTTCTCCGCCGAAGCGGAGCGGCGGTCATTCATCTGGGACCGGCGTTGCCGCCGGTCTCGAGCAACCTACCCGGGAGCTGGCCTCGCTCGCGCGAAGACGGGACGGACGGCCCGTGAACCGCTCCCCTATTTGGTCTTGCTCCGCATGGGGTTTGCCGTGCCTCACACCGTCGCCGGTGGAGCGGTGCGCTCTTACCGCACCCTTTCACCCTTACCGCGCACCCGGGAGGTGCGCGGCGGTCTACTCTCTGCTGCACTTTCCGTCGCGTCGCCGCGCCTCGCCGTTAGCGAGCATGCTGTCCGTGGGAGTTCGGACTTTCCTCCAGGCTCCGAGGAGCCCGGCGACCACCCGAGCCTCTCCGACTCGGCGCCAGATTATCAGCATTCAAGCAGAGCGCTGAATTCCACGACCGAACTCGGAGAGCGAGGCGGCGGCGTAAGACGCCGTGGATGGGGTGAGCCCGGAAACGTTCCGTTTTCGGGCGAGGGGGCGCCCAGCCCCCCGCAAATGAGCAGCCAGGAGGCGTGCTGAAATCATCGGCGAAGCCGATCTCCAGCACCCTACTGGCTCTGAGGCTTGCGGAGAAGACGTGAGAGGAAAGACTTGACCCCTCCGCCACCACCGGTGACGGCAGCCTTGGCCGGTGCCCGCAGAGCTTCGATGCGCGCCAGGCCGGCCTCCGCCTCGGGATCTCCCGGGGTGCGCCGTAGGGCGGCGCCGAACTGTAACCGGGCCTGCTCAAACTGCCCCATGCGCTCGTGTACCCGGCCCAGGGCGTTCCACACGGCGGCCTCGTCGGAGCCCATCTCGATCGCTCGCCGATAGCTCTCGGCCGCTCGGCGCAGCCAGTTGGGGTTTTGCTCCTGGGACTCCGCCAGGGCCAGGTAGTACTCCCCCTTGGGATCCGCCTGCACCGCCTGCTGCAGCAGCTCGACGGCGAAGTGATACTCCTCGTTCGCCAGCATGCTCTTGCCCTGCCGAAAGTAGCTGACCGCCAGGCGCTGGGACTCCCCTTCGCGCTGGTGACGATTGGGAGAAGGGTCGAGGGAGATTCCGAGGTGGGTGTTGTAGCGGCTGCGCCGGGACGGGTCGTTCAGGGTCAGGTAGGCGTCCGTCGCGCGCTCGAAGAGGAGCCACAGGGCCTCCTCCCGGCCTTCCAGATGGAGCCCCTCGGCATGGCTCGGATGGACCAACCGGGCCACCCGGTCGTAGGCGTCGTGGATGTCTTCGTCCTTGGCTTCCTGACCGATGCCGAACAGCTCGTAGTGGGTCATACCGCCGGAGTCCGCCAGCAGATCCCGTAGCCGCGCTCGGTGTTCGCTGGAGTCGAGGTCCACCGGCCGCGCGGCGAGATCGCGGCCGACCCGGTCGGCCAAGCTCTTGAGGACGTCCACCGGCACCGGTTGTGTGCCCTGGGATACCGGTGAGCGGGTGCCGCCCCGCACCAGGCCGATGGCCTTGAGGCGACCGAGGCGGCGCAGCGTCTCGGTGGCGTCGTCCGCCGCTTCGGTCACCAGCGGGCCCAGCTCCACCGGCTTCGTCAGACGCTTGAGCAGGGCCAAATCGTCCGGCGACAGCAGCGGGGCGAGAGCCTCCGGCGGCGACGCCGACACGGCCCGAAAAGGGTTTCCGCCGCCGCCGAGCTGTTCCAACAGGTCATCGTGGGAGAGGTCCATCACCGCCCACTCCATCAGCAGGGCGGCGGTCGGGAAGGGGCCGACGAGATCCGGCGGCAGCAGGTGGTTGCCCTCGAAGAAAGCGTACTCCGAGGCTTCCCAACCGTGCAGCAGGTGAGCGACCCGCTCCATTAGCGAAGCGACCTCCGAGCGCAGCTCCTCCGAATCGCCGGTGCTGCCGATCGGCAGGTGCGGCGCCAAGCGCCGGGCAAGGGCGTTCACCTGCGGCAGGTGCAGCTCGCCGTCGGCGAAGAACAGCCGGCGTTTGGGCTGCGCTTCGCCGCCCGGACCGGTGGCCTCGGCCTCGATTTCGATCAGGCCGCTGCGGCGGCTCTGGTAGATACCGCGGACCGCTTCGATGATCGGCACCTGGCGCTTGAGGGGGTGATCGGAGTTCATGCTAAACCTTGCCTTTGAAAGATGTTGCGCCGACTCTATCAGGGCGCGGGGGCATCGTCCGCCAGGGCGGTAGAGATGCGCCCGGCCAGCTTCTTTCCCACCAACGCGGCCAACTCGTCGGCCGGCGCGGCGGCCACCCCCGCCAGGCTGCCGAAGCGGGTGAGGAGTTGCCTACGGCGCTTGGGGCCAACGCCGGGGATCTCTTCCAGGCGGCTTGCCAGGGTGCGCCGGGAGCGCCGGTTGCGGTGGCGCGACAGAGCGAAGCGATGGGCTTCGTCGCGCACTCGCTGGAGCAGCAGGAGACCGGGGTCCGAGCGGTCGAGGCGCAGCGGCGCCGGCTGGGCCGGCAGGTAGACCTCTTCCTCTCGCTTGGCCAGGGCGGCGATGGGGGTCTCTTCCACCCCCAACTCGGCGAGCGCCTCGAGGGCGCCGTTGAGCTGCCCACGGCCGCCGTCGATCAGCACCAGATCGGGCATCTCGCCCACTTCTTCCAGGCGCCGCCGGTAGCGCCGAGACACCGCCTGGCGGATAGAGCGCACGTCGTCGTTGGCGCGGTCGCGCGGCCGGGGAGCCGCTCCGGGCTCGTCCTCCGGCCGGATGTTGAAGGAGCGGTAGTCCTTCTTGAGGATCCTCCCCTCCTCCCACACCACCACCGAGGCGACGGTCTCACCGCCCTGGAAATGCGAGATGTCGAAGCCCTCGATGCGGCGCGGCGCCTCCGGTAGCCGCAGATGCTTGCCGAGGGCCATCGCGCCGGCGGCAGCCTGCCCCTCGCGGAACCGCCGCCGGTGGGCCAGGCGGGCGTTGCGCATCGCAAGGGCCACCCGCTCGGCCTTCGGGCCGCGGGCCGGCACCCGCAGATACACCCGCTGGCCCTTGCGCTCGCCGAGCCACGCCACCAGCGCTTCCTCGCCCTCGATCACCAGCGGGAGGTGGACCTCCTTAGGGATGAAGGTGGTGCGGTCGTAGAGCTGCGGCAGCACTTCGTCCAGCAGACGCTCCGGAGCGATGGAGCCAACCCCTTCCCAGAAGAGTTCACGCCGGTCGAGCACCTGGCCGCCGCGCATCACCAGCACCACCACGGCGGCGTTGCCGCCGGCCAGGTAGATGCCGAAGACATCGACGTCCTCGCCGGCGACGGAGGACAGTTTGCGGCGCTGGCCGATCGCCTCGATCTCCGCCAGGGTGTCCCGCAGGCGCGCCGCCGTCTCGTAGTCGAGGGCCTCGGAGGCGTTCCACATGTCGCTCTTCAAGCGCTTGACCAGGGCGTTGTTGCGGCCGGCGAGGAACAACCGGGTCTGCTCGACGGCGGCGGCGTAAGCCTCCGCCGTGGTCAGCCCATCGACGCACGGCCCGAGGCAGCGCCTCATGCCGTGGTACAAGCACGGCCGCGCCAGTTTGCCGTCGATCTGGATGTGGCACACCCGCACCTGGAACAGCTTCTGGACCAGCTTGATCGCCTTGCGCGCCAGGCCGCCGGGCAGATAGGGGCCGAAGTAGTCGGCCCCGTCGTCGCGCACCCGGCGGGTGAAGGCGATCTTCGGGTAGTCGTGCTGCACGGTGACTTTAAGGTAGGGGTAGGTCTTGTCGTCCCGCAGCAGGACGTTGTAGCGCGGCTTGTTGCTCTTGATCCAGTTGTTCTCGATCAGCAGCGCTTCGGATTCCGAATCCGTCACCACGAACTCGAGATCCACCGCCTCGGCGGCCATTGCCGCCAGCCGCGGCTCCATCGGCCGCTGGTACGCCGGCACCCGCTTGCGCAGGGACTTGGCCTTGCCGACGTAGAGGGCACCACCGTCGGCCCCGCGGAAGATGTAGATCCCCGGTTGGTCAGGAAGTTGGGGAAGGCGGTCCGTCCAGGACATGGTGAACGCTAGCTGCCGTAGATCTGGAGTTCTTTGAGCTCCTTGACCTGATCCCTCAGCGCCGCCGCCTCCTCGAATTCGAGTTTTTTGGCGGCTTCCTTCATCGCTTTCTCCAAGCGGGCAATGCGCTTGGGCAGGGGCACTTCGTCACCCTCCGCCACCTCCGCCAGCAGCCGAGGATCCGGCGCGTAGGCGTCGAGGTTCGAGAGGGCCACCAGCGGGTTGTGGACGTCCTTGAGGATGGTCTTGGGCTCGATGCCGTGCTCGCTGTTGTAGGCCTGCTGCACTTCGCGCCGGCGGCGGCCTTCGTCGATCGCATGCTGCATCGACCGAGTGACCTGATCGGCATAGAAGATCACCCGCCCTTCGAGGTTGCGGGCGGCGCGGCCGGCGGTTTGGATCAGGGAGGTCTCGGAGCGCAGGAAGCCCTCCTTGTCCGCATCGAGAATCGCCACCAGCGCCACTTCCGGCAGGTCGAGGCCCTCGCGCAGCAGGTTGATACCGACCAGCACGTCGAACTCCCCGCGCCGCAGGGCGGTGACGATCTCGACCCGTTCCATGGTGTCGATGTCCGAGTGCATGTAGCGCACCCGCACCTGCAGCTCGGAGAAGTACTGGGTCAGTTCCTCCGCCATGCGCTTGGTGAGGGTGGTCACCAACACCCGCTCACCGCGCTCCGCCACCCGCCGCACCTCCGCCAAGAGGTCGTCCACCTGGCCGCGGGCGGGCCGCACTTCGATCGGCGGATCGAGCAGGCCCGTCGGCCGGATGAGCTGCTCCGCCACCACCCCTTCCACCCGCTCCAGCTCCCACGGCGCCGGCGTCGCCGACACGTAGATGCGCTGGCCCACCCGGTCGTCGAACTCCTCGACGGTGAGCGGGCGGTTGTCGCGCGCGCTCGGCAACCGGAAGCCGTGCGCCACCAGGGTTTCCTTGCGGCTGCGGTCGCCGTAGTACATGCCCCGCACCTGCGGCACCGTCTGATGGCTCTCGTCCACCACCAGCAGAAAATCCTCCGGGAAGTAGTCCAACAGGGTTGGCGGCGGCTCCCCGGGCTGCCGGCCGGAGAGATGGCGGGAGTAATTCTCGATGCCGTGGCAGTAGCCGATCTCGCGCAACATTTCGAGGTCGAAGCGGGTGCGCTGTTCGAGGCGCTGGAACTCCAGCAGTCGGTCCTGGTCCGACAACTCCGCCAGGCGTTCGGCCAACTCGAGCTGGATGCCGTCGATCGCCTTGAGCAGCCGCTCCTTGGGGGTGACGTAGTGGGTCTTGGGGAAGATCCCCACCTTCTCTACTTCCTGTAGGACGTCGCCGCGCAGCGGGTCGAAGCGGCTGATGCGCTCGATCTCGTCGCCGAAGTACTCCACCCGCACGCCGATCTCCTCGTAGGCCGGCTGGATCTCCAGCACGTCGCCGCGCACTCGAAATGAGCCGTGATAGAGGTCGAAGGGCGTGCGCTGGTACTGCATGCGCACCAGCTTTTCGAGCCCTTCTTCCATCCCCGCCTCGTCGCCAACCTCGAAAAAGTGCAGCATGCCGAAGAAGGTCTCCGGCGAGCCGAGGCCGTAGATGCACGATACGGACGCCACGATCAGCACGTCGCGACGCTCGAACAGCGACTTGGTGGCGCGCAGGCGCAAGCGGTCGATCTCCTCGTTGATGGAGGTTTCCTTCTCGATGTAGGTGTCTGACGCCGGTACATAGGCTTCCGGCTGGTAGTAGTCGTAGTAGGAGACGAAGTACTCGACGGCGTTGTTGGGGAAAAAGCTCCGGAACTCCTGAAAGAGCTGCGCCGCCAGGGTCTTGTTGTGGGACAGGATCAGGGTCGGCCGGTTGAGTTCCTCGATCACCTTCGCCATGGTGAAGGTCTTGCCGGATCCGGTGACCCCGAGGAGCACCTGCTCGCCGAGTCTGGACCGCACCCCCTGCACCAACTGCTCGATGGCCTGCGGCTGGTCGCCGCTGGGCGAGAAGGGCGAAACGAGTGCGAAACGATTCATCGGAGGGCTTGGAAACGGGCGCCCGGAGGGACGGCGCACCTCGGTCAGCATATCAGCGGAGGAGGCGGACCCGCCGCCATATGTCCGCCCGATTTACCACCTATAATCGCTCCATGGACGACTCCCCTTCCCCGGACTCCCGGACCCCGCCGGAAAGCACCGAAAACGCCTCGGCTTCACCGCAGGACGGCGCCGCGCCGGATCGCCCGGCCAGCGCCCGTAGCGTGGTGAAGCGCCCGATGCCTGAGGCGGCCAGCCGCAAGTGGCGCCTGCACTGGGGCATCCCCCTGGTCGTCGCCTCGATTCTGGGGGTGGTCGGCGGTCTCGCCTTCGCCGCCGCTATCGACGTACCGGAGGTCGAATCCGTCGCGGACTACCGGCCGAGCCTGATCACTCAGCTATGGGCCCGCGACGGCGAGCGCTTCGCCAGTTTCGCCCTGGAGCGCCGCATTCTGCTGGAAGAGGGCGAAGTGCCCGATCTGCTGCGCGACGCCGTGCTCGCCATCGAGGACGCCAACTTCCTGGAGCACGGCGGAGTGGACGCCATGGCGGTGGTTCGGGCGCAGATCTCGAATCTGCGGGCCGGCGAGATCGTTTCCGGCGCCGGCACCCTCACCATGCAGCTCGCGCGGCTGCTCTTCCTCAGCCGGGAACAGACCTGGAGCCGCAAGATCGAGGAGGCCTTCCTCGCCGTCGAGCTGGAGAAGAACTATTCGAAGGAGCAGATTCTCACTCTTTATCTCAACCTGGTGAATCTCGGCCACGGCAACTACGGCGTGGAAGCAGCGGCCCGCTACTTCTTCGGCAAGTCCGTCGACGATCTGACCCTGCCGGAAGCAGCCACCATCGCCGGCATCATTCAGTTACCGAGCCGCTACAGCCCCTACCGCCGGCCGGAACTGGTCGAACGGCGGCGCAACCGCGTCCTCGACCGCATGCTCGAAGAGGGTTTCATCGAGCCGGCAGCCCACCAGGCGGCGATCGCGGCGCCCCTCGAAGTGATCCAGCACCAGCGCGAGGAGCGCCTGGGGCCCTACTTCGCCGAGGAAGTACGGAAGTATCTGGAGGAGACCTACGGCAGCGATGCGGTGACCGGCGGCGGCCTGCAGGTCACCACCACCCTCGATCCAGCGGCGCAGCGCAGCGCCGAAAAAGCCACCCGCGAAGGCCTCATGCGCCTCGACCGGCGGAAGGGCTGGCGCGGCGCCATCGAAGAGGTAGCGGCGGCCGACGGCACCTTGCCGGACGACCTCGCCCTGCCCGCCTGGGAGGGCTTGGAGGAAGTGCCCGTCGACCGCTGGCTGCCGGGGGTGATCACCGCCATCGACCAGCGAACGGCCGAAGTGCGCATCGCCGGCGAGACCTTCACCCTCGGCCCGGAGGGCTACCGGTGGACCCGCAAGCGGGGACCACGGTCGCTATTCGACGTGGGGGACGTGGCCTGGTTCCGCCTGGCCGCTCCGGAAACCGACGACGAGCCAGGAGAAGGCGAAAGCCAGGAGGAGACCGCTCCGGTCTTGATGCTCGAACAGGAGCCGGAGATCGAGGCGGCGACGCTGGTGCTGGAGTCGGCCACCGGCGCCGTGCGGGCGATGGTCGGCGGTTGGGACTACGACCGCAACAAGTTCAACCGCGCCACACAGGCCAAGCGCCAAGTCGGATCCTCGTTCAAGCTGTTCGTTTTCGGCGCCGCTCTCGAGGCCGGCTTCACCGCCGCCGACACTTTGCTCGATGCCCCAACGGCTTTCCTCGGCGGCGACAACGAGCTGAGCTACAAGCCCCGCAACTACTACCGGGACTACCACGGCATCATCACCCTGCGGCGGGCGATGGAACTTTCCGCCAACATCACGGCGGTCAAACTGCAGGACATCGTGTCGGCGGCCAGCGTGATCGAGTTCGCGCGGCGATGCGGCGTGACCGGCGACCTACCGCCCTTCCCCAGCCTGGCCCTCGGGGTGGCGGAGATCACGCCCTTGGAGATGGCCGCTGCCTACGCTGCCGTCGCCAACCACGGCACCTGGGTGGAACCCTACTTGATCGAACGGGTGGAGACCGCCGACGGACGGGTGGAAGAACTGCACAGCGCCAGCACCGCCACGGCGATGGAGCCGCGGGTCGCGTACTTGCTGACCCAAATGCTGGAGGGGGTGGTCGACCGCGGCACCGCAAACCCCCTGCGCGACCTCGACCTCGACCTGGCCGGAAAGACCGGCACCACGGACGACTACACGGACGCCTGGTTCGTCGGATTCACGCCCCGCTACACCATCCTCACCTGGGTCGGGTACGACCGCAAGCGTTCCCTTGGCCGTGGAATGACCGGCGCCGAGGCGGCGGTGCCGATCTGGAAAGCCCTGGTCGAAAACGGCCTGGAGGACGGCTGGCTGCAGGACGGCGGCAATTTCACGATGCCCGCCGGCGTGACCTTCGAGGCCATCGAGTACTTCAGCGGCCTACTGCCCGGCCCGGGCGCCGAGCGGATGATCGAAGAGGCCTTCATCACCGGCACTGAACCGATCCGCGAGTACGACGCTCGCTGGCAGACGGTGATGGACCTTCCCTGGTACCAGCAAGAGCCTTTCTACCTGTACAAGGAAGGCGAGCGGGAACCGATCGGCTTCGACGACGAAGACGAGGAATCCACTGAGGAAGGTGCGGCCCTCGAAGAATCCTGACTTCCCTCGACCGGACTACGGCTCTGAATCTCCGATAGTTTCGGTTTTCTTGGTGCCGATCAGGGCGTAGTCCTGGGCGCCGAATAGCAGGTCGTCGAGCTGGTCGCGCAGCCGGTTGATGCGGTCCGCCAGGCGGCGCTGCTCCGGATCCAGTTCCGGCAGATCGATCTCCGGTAGCCGCTGCTCCTTGGGGAAGGGCCGCAGCTCCAGGTGTTCGACCTCGAAACCGGCCAGCTCGTAGCTCAGGCGTAGGCTTTCCGGATGCACCGGCCGCCGATGGGTGGGATCGAGCCAGAAGTTGCGCGCCGCCACCACCACCGACAGGGGGTTGGGAGTTTCCAGGATCAGCTTGCCGCCGGGCCGCAGCACCCGCCAGGCGGCGCGTACCAGGGCATCGAGGGACTCCGGATCGAGGTGTTCGACGACGTGAAAGCTGACCACCGCACCGAGGGACTCCGGATCCGCCGCGGCCAATGCCCCGAACAGGTCGCCCTCCTCCACCTCCAGACCTCGCTGGCGGCAGTGGGCGACCATCGCCGCGCTGCCGTCCACGCCGCGGGCCTCGACGCCCGCTTCCCCGAGCACCGCCAGCGCCTCCCCCCGACCGCAGCCGAGGTCGAGGACCGGTTGGTGGCCTGAGAGATGCGGCAGGTAGCGGGCCAAGCGGTCGCGGATCTCCTCCTCGGTGCCCCGGAATCGGCGCTCCAATTCCACATAGCCGTGCTCATCGATCACCCGGCGAAGGGCCGCCGCCGGACCGGCGGCGGTATTCCCGCCACCACCCTCGACGGGCGATCCCTCGAGGCTGGCGAGGGCGGAACCGAGAATCTCGCGCAGGTCCGACGCTTCGCGCCGGTAGCGATCGAGCTTCTGGTCGACCCGCGCAAAGAGCGCGTCGTTGTGCCGCATGGCATCGCTCACCGCCGCCGGGAAGGAACGCTCCAGGTGGTGCAGCCGCTCCTCGTGGCGCAGGCTCTGGCCGTGCTCTAAATGTTCCAGCAGGATGAGATTGAAGATCCGCTGGCGGTCCCAGAGGTCCGCCAGCGGCGCCCGGAAGAACGGACTGAAGAGTCTCTTGAGGGCGACGACCAGGCGCCCGATGGGACCGCGATGGCTTTCGATGGGGAATCGATGATCCCCACTCCAAAGCCATCGCCAGTCCGAGAGATCCCGCGTCGGTTCGCCCCGGAAGCGGTCGATGGCGACCCCTTCGGTGCGAACCGGATCCTCGGAGATCCCGGTTCCGGCGGTCACCGGCTACTCTTCGGGGATGACCGTGACGACGATTTCGGCGACCACTTCCGTGTGCAGGTCCACCGTCACCTTGTGGTCACCCAGGGTCTTGATGGCGCCGCCGTCAACGTTGATCCGGCGGCGGTTCACCTCGAAGCCCTTCTCCTCGAGCATCGCGCCGATGTCGCTGGTGGTGACGGAACCGTAAAGGGTTTCCGTTTCACCCACCCGCTTGGCGATCTCCAGCCGGATCTCGCTGAGCTGCGCCGCGATGGCCGCCGCCTCGTCCCGCTCCTGGGCGTGGCGGGCGTCGATCTTGGCCTTTTGTTCCTGGAAATACTTCAGGTTTCCGGGGGTCGCCTCGAGGGCGACACCGCGCGGCAGGAGAAAGTTCCGGGCGTAGCCGGGCTTCACCGAGACGATGTCGCCGCGGATTCCCAGGTTACGCCGGTCGCTGAGCAGAATGACATCCATGCCGTGCCTCCTAATCCGTGGAGAACGGCAGGAGCGCCAGGTGGCGCGCCCGCTTGATGGCCGTGGACAGCATGCGCTGGTGACGGGCCGAAGTGCCGGTGATCCGTCGCGGCATGATCTTGCCGCGTTCGGGGATGAACTGCTGCAACAGCTTCACGTCTTTGTAGTCGATGTACTCGATGTGTTCGGACGTGAACTTGCAGACCTTGCGCCGCCGGAAGAAGACTCGTTTGCCTCCGCGTGCCATGGTTATGCCTCCGCCGTTTCAGTCGTTTCGGTGGCTTCCTCGGTGGCCTCCGGTTCGGTTTCCGTCTCAACCTCCAGCGGTAGGGGAATCCCGGCCCGCTTCAGGTCTTCGTCGGTACGGATGGTAAGGAAGCGCAGAACCTTGTCGTTCTGCCCCAGGCGCCGCTCGACATCGGCGATCTGCGCCGCGCCGGGCTCACTGGCGAAATAAACAAGGACGTACTTGCCCTCGTTGAGCTTGGCGATTTCGTAGGCCAGCTTGCGCCGACCCCAGAACTCTTTCTTGGTGACCGTCACTCCGCCGTTGGCGGACAACAGCGCGATCATCTCGTCCGTCAGCGCCGTCACGTCCTCGTCGGGGACGCGCGGATCTGTGACAAACATCAACTCATAGGTACGCATTTCGATCGGGACCTCCCTATGGCCTAGATCAGTCTCGCTTCTCGCGAAACAGAGAGGGTACGGAGCGCCCACCACACCGGCGGGTGCTGTAGAAGCGGAGATTGTACTGATTTTCACCGCAAACGCAAGGCGCGTCCCCTTCCTTCAGCTTCCTATCGGACCGCCCCCCCTTAACCCTCTGAGCTACCTCAGACCACAAAAGTACGAATCGCCTGAGCAAAATGCGAGCCCGAAGGGCGAGCCGGGCCTTCAGGCCCGACTCGGGGGTGGGGTCCCCAAGAATCGCACTTCTTGGGGGCGGGGGGCTTGAAAAGCCCCCCGAATCAAATGAGCAGCGGCGCTATGACCACCGCCACCACCGACATCAACTTGATCAGAATGTTCAAGCTCGGTCCGGCGGTGTCCTTGAAGGGGTCGCCCACCGTGTCGCCGACCACCGCCGCCTTGTGAGCGTCCGAGCCCTTGCCACCGAAGGCGCCACCCTCGATGTACTTTTTGGCGTTGTCCCAGGCGCCACCGGCGTTGGCCATGAAGATCGCCATCAGCACACCGGAAGAAGTGACGCCGGCGAGCACGCCGCCCAGGGCCGAGACATCGTAAAAGCCGACCAGCACCGGCACCAGAACCGCCATCAGGCCCGGCACCACCATCTCCTTCAAGGCCGCCGCCGTCGAGATGTCGACGCACTTGGCGTAGTCCGCCTGGCCGGTGCCCTCCATCAGTCCGGGGATGTCCCGGAACTGGCGGCGCACCTCTTCAATCATCTTGAATGCGGCGCGGCCGACAGCCTGCATCGCCATGGCGCTGAACAGGAACGGCAGCATGGCGCCGATGAACAGCCCGCCCATCACATTCGGGTTCGAAAGATCGAGCACCGTCATACCGACGGTGGTCTTGAAAGCCGCGAAGAGGGCCAGGGCGGTGAGCGCCGCGGAACCGATGGCGAAGCCCTTGCCGATCGCCGCAGTGGTGTTGCCGACGGCGTCGAGCTTGTCCGTGCGGCCCCGCACCTCGGGGCCGAGGTGTGCCATCTCGGCGATGCCGCCGGCATTGTCGGCGATCGGGCCGTAGGCGTCCACGGCGAGCTGAATGCCGGTGGTCGACAGCATGCCGAGGGCCGCGATGGCGATACCGAAGAGGCCCGCCTGGGAGTAAGCGATCAAGATCGCCGCCACCAGCACTACGATCGGGGCGGCGGTCGAGCGCATGCCGACGGCCAGGCCGGTGATGATGGTGGTGGCCGAGCCGGTACGGCTGTCCGCGGCGATGGACTGCGCCGGCTGGCGCGCCTCGGAGGTGTAGTACTCGGTGATCAGGCCGATGCCGACGCCGGCGGCGAGGCCGGCGATGGTGGCCCACACCACGCCCATCGCGCCGAACTCGAAGCCGTCGACGGTGTAGCTGTTGTCGCCGAGCAGCCAGCGGCTGACCAGAAAGGTCACCACCAGCATAGTCACGGACGAAGCGATGGTTCCGATGTGAAGCGCCGTGCCGGGGTTACCGCCCTCCTTGGTGCGCACCAGGAAGGTGCCGAGGAGCGACACGACGATGCCCGCTCCGGCGAGGATCAGCGGCAGAAGAAGCAACTGCGGGGTAAAGGCGGTGCCCCCGACGAGAGTGGCATTGGCCGCCAGCACCATGCTGCCGATGATTGCGCCGACATAGGACTCGAACAGGTCCGCCCCCATGCCCGCCACGTCGCCGACGTTGTCGCCGACGTTGTCGGCGATCACCGCCGGATTGCGCGGGTCGTCCTCCGGGATGCCCGCCTCGACCTTGCCCACCAGGTCGGCGCCGACATCCGCCGCCTTGGTGTAGATGCCGCCGCCGACGCGGGCAAAAAGGGCGATCGAGCTGGCGCCGAAGGAGAAGCCCGCCAGCACCGTGACGATCCTCCGCATCACCTCCGCCTCGCTGCCGGAACCGGCGAACAGCGAGGAATACAGCAGGAACAGGCCAGAGAGCCCGAGAACTCCCAGGCCGACCACCGAGAAGCCCATCACGGCACCGCCGGAGAAGGCAACGGCGAGGGCACCGTTCAAACCCTTGCGGGCGGAGGCGGCGGTGCGCACGTTGGCGCTGGTCGCCACCCGCATACCGAAGAAGCCGGCGAGTCCAGAGCAGATGGCGCCCACCAGCACCGACAGGCCGATCAGCGCCGAGCTGTCGCCGCGGCCGCTGTTGGAGAAGGCCAAGAGCCCGGCCACCACCACCACGAAGATGGCGAGTAGCCGGTACTCACGAGCGAGGAAGGCCATCGCTCCGTCGCGGATGTAGCCGGCGAGGGTCTTCATCTCGTCGCTGCCGGCGTCCTGCCGGTTGACCCAGCCGGATCGAATAAAGGCGAACAGAAGCGCCAAGATGCCGCTCCCGAGTGTCATGTAAACCAGGGTGGTATTCACGTTCCTTCCCTCCGTGTGCGCCGGCCTCGAGCCGGCGTGGCTCATCCGTTGAATCGATTCATGGCCCCTTCGAGACCTTCGTCCAGCCAGGCCTCGCAGGCCGAGGCGGCGCGCGCGATCATCGCGTCCACCGCCGCGTGCTCCCCTTCTTCGAATGCCGCGAGCACGAACGGCACTAGATTTTCCATCGGCTGTTCCGCCGGCGCGTCCGGGGCGATACCCAGGCGCAGCCGGGGCACCTGATCGGTGCGCAAGCCGGACACCACCGACTCCATCCCTCGATGACCTCCCGGACTGCCGCCGCCGCGCAAACGCAGCCGGCCCAGCGGCAGGTGGATCTCGTCGTACACCACCAAAGCCGAAGACGGCTCGAAACCGCGCAGCTCCCGCAGGCAGCGAACGGCGTGACCGCTGCGGTTCATGTAGGTCAGCGGTTTGGCGAGGACGACCCTCACCTCACCGCTCGACCGTTCTCCGATCAGAGAATTGCACTCCAACCGATCGACCGCACAGGACCAGCGCCGGGCCAGCTCGTCCACCACCCGAAAGCCGAGGTTGTGGCGGGTGTCGGCGTACTCCGCCCCGGGATTGCCAAGACCGAGGATGAGTCGCCCAGGGATGCTCTGCGAGGGGTCCATGGGCGCCTCTTATCCTTCCCGGCCGGTCGGATCAGTCGTCGTCCGAAGAGTCTTCGTCCTTCTCTTCGCCGATGACCTCGGGCTCCGCGGTCTCCGACTCGATCAGGCCTTCGTCCTCTTCCTCGACCTCTTCCTCCTCCGTCGGCGGCGGTGCCACCGAAGCGATGACCTTGTCTGCGTCGTCGGCCACCAGGGTCACGCCCTTCGGCAGCTCCACCTCCCGCGCTTCGATGGTGTCGCCGATGGTGAGGGCGGAAACATCCAGCTCGATGTGCTGTGGAATGTCCGTCGGCAAGCACTCGACCAAGATCTCGCGGGTATTGAAGTCGAGAAGGCCGCCTTCGTTCTTCACCCCTTCGGGGGTTCCCAGCAGCTCCACGGCCACCGAAACGCGCACCGCCTCGGTCATCAGAATGCGCAGGAAATCGATGTGCCGAACCTCGCGGGTGGTCGGGTTCACATCCATCTCGCGGATCATCACGTGGCGGCTGTTCTTGGTCCCGGGGACCTTGAGCTGGAACACCGCGTTGTCCGTGCCGGCCTGCTTGAGCAGGGCGAGGAACGCTCGGCGCTCCGTTTGGATGGCGACGGGACCGCGGTCTCCGCCATACACCACCGCCGGTATCTTGCCGGCCGCCCGCAGGCGCCGGTTGGCACCCTTGCCGGGCTGTTCCCGCAACTCGACGTCGATATTGAGTTCACTCATGGTACGTCTTCCTCAGGTTCAAACGAAAAGAGAGCTTACGGAGCTGTCATCGTGAATTCGGCGAATCGCCTCTCCCAGCAGACCGGCCACTGACAGCGACCGAAGCTTGCTACAGCGGCGGATCTTATCCTCAACGGGAGTGGTGTTGGTAATCAGCACCTGTTCGAGGGCGGAGTCTTCGATGCGTTCGAGCGCCGGTCCGGACAATACGCCGTGGACTCCGACGCACAAGATGCGCGATGCGCCCTTCTCTTGCAAGGCCTCTACCGCCTGCACCAGGGTACCGGCCGTATCGACGATGTCGTCGAGAATCAAGGCGCTGCGGCCGTCGACTTCACCGATGACGTTCATCACTTCGGCGGTGTTCGGGGCCGTCCGGCGTTTGTCCAGGATCGCCAGACTCGCCTCCAGACGCTTGCCGATGGCCCGCGCCCGCTCCACCCCACCGGCGTCCGGCGAAACGATCACCAGATCCGGAATGGCGAGCTTGCGGACGGCTTCGAGCACCACCGGCGCGGCGAACAGGTGATCGACGGGGATGTCGAAGAAGCCCTGGATCTGAGCGGCGTGGAGATCCATCGTCAGCACCCGGTCGGCGCCGGCCTTGGAGATCAAGTCGGCCACCAATTTGGAGGTGATCGGCACCCGTGGCTGATCTTTCTTGTCCTGGCGGGCGTAGCCGTAGTAGGGCACCACGGCGGTCACCCGAGCCGCCGACGAGCGCTTGCAGGCGTCCAGCAGGATCAATAGCTCCATCAGGTTCTGGTTGACCGGCTGGGAGGTGGGCTGGACCACGAAGACGTCCGCTCCGCGCACGTTCTCCAGGATCTGGCAGAAGGTCTCCCCGTCCGAGAAGTCAAAGGAGGACGCCTTGGCCTTCGGGACGTTGAGATAGTCGCAGATCTCATCCGCCAAGGCGGGATGAGCGCGGCCGCTGAAAATCTTGAGATCTCCGTACATTCCTCTGTTGATTCCTCGTCAGACCGGTACCGATCGGCCTTGGAGCCGATAGTTTCGGGGTCGGTCAATTGGGGTGGTGAGTGCTCCGGTAGGAAGGACCAGGGTCGGGATTCACGACATCTCGGAGTTCTTTGCGACCTCGACGTGCAGGCGAGACGGGCGAAGTTGGCTGCGAAATTTGGCTGGGGCGGGAGGATTCGAACCTCCGAATGCCGGATCCAAAGTCCGGTGCCTTACCACTTGGCGACGCCCCAACGGAACCGAAGCGTACCGCGAACCGGGGCCGCTGCGTCACCCCTGATGGCCATGTCACCGTCACGGGCCCGCCGCGTCAACCCCCTCAGGGAGTCGACCAGAACGAATCGCGCAGGTGCAACTCCTGAATTTCTTCCAGACTCCTATTGGGCGTCTTGCCGTCGTCTGCGTCGTCGTCGTTCGATTCACCGGCGGCGGCCGCCGCCACTTCGTCGGTGGCCGGTTCCGCCGCCACCGGGGCCGAAGCCGGCGCTTTCACGGGTTCCGGGGCGGCCGCCGGCGGTTGCGTTTCCGAAGCGGCTGGAGCGGACGTTTCCGGGGCCAGTCCCACCGGCACGCGCGGCGGCGCCGGTAGGGCTTCCCCGCGTTCCGCCAGCACCCGTTCGTACTCCGTCAGAACCTGTCCTTCGATCATCCGCCGGGTGCTGTTGTTCAACGGATGCGCCACGTCCTTGAACTCGCCGTTCTTCTTCTTGCGACTCGGCATGCTGATGAACAAGCCGTCCCGACCCTGGATGATCTTGATGTCGTTGACCATGAAGCAGTGATCGAAGACCACGGAAACGAAGGCTTTGAGCTTTTCTTCACTGATCGGGAAGACCTTGACCTCGGTGATCTCCATCGTGTGCCCTTTCCGTCGTCAGCCCGGCATAAACGATGCGGGTGCGCTGCTCACGCGGCGACTCCACCTCCGCCGCTTTCCGGCGGCTAAACCCCGCACAAGCCGCAGCCAGTCGGCGCCCGCCTCTACACTTTACCGTCCAGATCCTCCCGCCCGGCGGAAGGAGTCGGCTCGAAAAAAAGGAAAACAGAACAACCGCTCGCGGAGCCCGTTTCATCCGCTTGCGGAGATGACCCGCCCAACGCGGGTAAATGACTGAAATCAACTCCTGTCGTAGCACCTGCAATGCTAGATCTGCGGAGGGGGGCTGTCAAATCGGCGACAGGTCGCCCAGCAGCGCTTTGCACTCCACTTCTCGGTAGTCCGGCGGAATGGTCAGCGGCGACGGCGGCGCCGCGAGGGGAGCCTGGTTCACCCGCCGCCAGCGCAACTGGTAGCCACCTCGCGGATCCGACAGCACCCGCTCTTCACCGGCGATCAACCAGGCGAGGAGGCGCTCTCGGCCGCGCCAGACGGTCCAGGCGGTGAGTTTGTCGGTTCCAGCGGCCGCGGAACCTCCGCCACCGATCGAGTAGGTCCAGCGCCGGCCGGAGGCATCGAACGCCTCGCCAGCGGAGTCCATCGCCAGCGGCACCGGCAGACGACCGAGGAGCAATGCCGGTAGGGCGCCGATCGGCAGTGGCGCCAACGGCAGTTCGAAACTGGCGGCGGCGCGGCAGGCGAAGGACTCCCGGCGATCGAGCCACAGGCCCTCTCCCCCACTCACCTGGAGCGCCCACAGAGGACGGCCGAAGAGGTCGACGGCGGAAGCCTGAAAACGATCGTCGGCGGTCAGCCGCAACACCAGCCGAAAGCTCCCGGCGCCTTCGCCTCCGTCGTAGCGGACACGGAACAGATACTGGCTGGAGAGCCACTCCGTGGGAAGACCGGTCGAGGCGGCAGGACCCGCTACCGGCGGCTCGGCCACCGGAGCCGTCGTTGAGGGTGGCACCACCGGCGAGCTAGCGCAACCGAAGGCGGCGAGCACGAAGAGGCTTGCGATGGGCAGCGCCCACCGCAGCCTCGCCACCTCACGACCTGAAGGCTTGTCGAGAAAGGGGGCTTCGAACAAGAGAGTCCGTCGGGCGCCTCGGCTGGAGGGAAAGAAAGTGTTCAGTCGACGACCAGCGTTTCGAGCTTCCGGCGCACCTCGTCGGCGGTGGAAGGGTCGAGGTCGAGGGCCCGCTGGTAGAGGTCCCGCGCCCGCTCCGTTTCGCCGAGGGCGCGGTAGACATCCGCCAGGTGGACGGCCACGGTGCCGTCGTCGGGCACCAGCAGCGCCGCCCGCTCCAGATGCTCACGCGCCTCGTCGAATTGGCCGAGGCGGAAGTGGGCCCAGCCGAGGGAGTCGATGAAGGCTCCGTTGGTCGGATCGAGGTCGACCGCTTTTTGGATCATGACCAGGGCCTTCTCGAGATGGACTCCCCCCTCCGCCCACATGTAGCCGAGATAGTTCAGGGCATGGGCGTGATCCGGTTCCAGCTCCAACAGACGATGGAAGGAGGCTTCGGCCCGCGGCCGGTCGCCCAGCCGCTCATGGGCGGCGCCGGCGGCAAACAGCGCGCCGATGTGGTTCGCCTCCGCTTCCAGCACCTCGTCGAGCAGGGTGAGAGACCATTCGTAGCGCTCGTTGGCCTGGGCCGCCTGCGCGGCGATCACCATCACCTCGCGGTCGCCGGAACGCCGGACCCGCTTGATCAGCTTGCGGGCGAGATCGTCACGGTCTCCGCGCAGCATCACGTCGAGGGCCTTGGCCTGCAGCGCCGGTTGGGCCTGCGCTCCTTGGGCGAGGATTTGGAGCGCGCGCTCCATCTGTCCATGGGCCACCAGCAGATCACTCAGGATCAGATACCCGGAACGCTGAACTTCGCGATCATCGGACGCCAGCGCCGGCGCAAACACCTCTTCGATCTCGCCAACCCGGTTCGCCCGGGCAAGCATGCCCGCAAGCAGGAAGCGAGCTCGGAAAATCGCCCGGTCCTCCCCTCCGGCTTCCGCCCGCGCCACGGACTCCTTCAGCAGTCGAATGCCTTCGTTCGCCCGGCCCTCGCGCTCGAGCAGTTCCGCCGCGGTGCGGATCAACTCCAGATTGTCCGGCTCCAGTTCGCGCAGGAGGTCGAGTTCGGCGATCGCGTCGTCGTTGCGCCCGAGGCCGGCAAGGGCCTGGGAGCGCAGAAAACGCAGCCAGGGATCGTCCGGCTCGAGGGCGAGGCCAGCGTCGGCGCTTTCGAGGGCGCCTTCGAAGCGCTCCAGGCGCAGCCGCTGCCAGGCGAGTTGGGCGAGGAGCGGCAGGTTCGCGCGGCCCTCCTCCGGCGCCCCTTCGAGCCATTGCAAGGCGGCTTCCGAGTCTCCCTGGTCACCGAGGATGGTCGCCAGTTTGACCCGCTCGTCGACGAGCGTCGGATCGAGACCGAGGAGCTGGCGCAGCGCATCGGCCGCCTCGGCGGTGCGCCCGGCTTGCTCCAGAGACTCGACCAGCAGGGAGTAGAGCACGGTAGTGGGCGGCGACTGGAGAGCGGCCTCGCTCAATACGTCTGCCGCTTCGTCCGGCTGCCGCTGCTGCAGATACACCTGGGCGAGAGGAATGACCGTCCGGAGGTCGCCGGGAGTTTTTCGTCGAATGCTCTCCAGAGCGCTGATCGCCTTGCCCAGGGAATCCGGCCGATCACCGGCCAGGGTCAAGTGGATCTGGGCCACCGACCGCAGCACGTCGAGGTTCTCCGGAGCCAGGACGGCGGCGGCCTCGGCCAACTTCACCGCCTCTGCCAAGCCCTCCGCTCGCCGTTCCTCGGAACGTGCCCGAGCCGCCAGTCGGAAGGCGAACTGCGCCCGTTCGATCAACAGATAGGGATCCAGCGGGGTGAGGCGGCCGGCCTGCTCAAAGGCTTCCGCCGCCTGGCCGACGTTTCCTTCCTCGGCCAACACCTTGCCGAGGGCAAAGAGATACCGCGCCTGCGCCAGAACCCGGGCATCCGCCGCGTTGGGGTCCTGCGGCGTTTCCTCGGCCCCTGACATTGCCGCGGACAAGTCCGCCGGCGGCGATCCATAACCCGGTAACTGGGAAGGCGAGAGCTGCGCGATTGGGAAGGGCTCGGAAGACGCGTACAAGGACGCGCCGGAGAGGAAGGCCATCGCGAAGAAAAGCAGGGCGAGAGTAATTCCGAAGACTGACCTCACGCTCCTGACAATACCCCGCCAAGGCCTCCTTTACAAGAGCTGCGCCACCACCCTATAATCTTTTCCGTAACCCCTAAACGGAACCGTGCCAAAGATTTACTCCATTCGATACGCCCTTCGCCCGTGCCTGCTCGAACTCCCGCAGCGGCCCTCGTTGAGGACTTCCCCAGCATGACCCATCGCGCATGAAACGACTGGGCGAGGTGCTGGTCGAACGCGGCTGGGTGGAGTCGTCTGAGCTGGGGCGCGCCCTGAGCGCCCAGCGCACTCTCGGCGGCCGGTTGGGAACCTGTCTGCTCGAGGCCGCGGCGATCGACGAAGGCCGGCTGCTCGAAGCCCTGTCGACCCAGCTCGCCGTACCGTCCGTCGATCCGGACCAGCTCCGCACCATTTCCGAAGACACCCTGCGGCTGGTGCCGGAGGGGGTCAGCCGGCGTTTGCGGGCCATTCCCTTCCGCCGCCACGGAGACCGCATCGAGGTCGCCATGCTCGACCCGACGGATCTCGCCGGCCAGGACGAAATCGCCTTCGCCACCGGCCGCCGAGTGGAACCTTTCGTCGCCACCGAGGCGCGCATCGCCGAGGCCCTGGACCGCTACTACCGGGCCGAATGTCCGGAGCGTCTATCGCGCCTTCTCGACCGGCTCAATCGCTCCCGCTACCTGTGGAACCAAGGCGACGACGTTCAGCATTCAGGCCTCGCCCTGGCCGATCACGAACTGCCGGACGAGGGCGCGATGACCGCCGCTCACTGGGCCGATGGGGTCGACGAACTGTTCCCAACCCTGCCGGAACTGGCTCCGCCGGACCTGCCCGGCGGGCTGGCGACGGGCCATGGAGAGGGCCTCGAATCCAACCTCGCCGCGGACCTCGAAGTGCTGGAGAGCCGCACCGATGCCGCCTCCGAGGCTTCCATCGGAGAGGTTTCGTTGCCTTCTTTGGACGACCCGGAGCTTTCGGGCGACGAGCCGGTACTGCTCGAGCCTGCGGTGGGCGAAGCGACCCGCGCCGACCTGCCGGAGCCCGAGGCGGTCGCTCCGCCCGTGCCCACCGAGCCGGTCCATGAGCTCGAATCCACCGAGGCCGCCTTGCGGGCCGCCGCCGATCGCGACCTGATCGGTGACCTGATCGTGCGGTACCTGGTGCAGCACCTCGACCGGGTGGCCCTGCTGGGCGCCCCCCGCGGTGCGTTCAAGGCCTGGACGGCGGGCGGCAAGGGGCTGAGGGAACGCCGCTTCGAGAGCTTCTCTTTGCCGACTAGCCAACCTTCATTGTTCAAAGCCCTCGGTGAAGGCATCGCCTACCACGCCGGTCCGCTCCCTCCCATGCCGAGCCACCGCGCCCTGGTCGAATGCTGGGACGGTGCCCTGCCGCGGGCTTGCGTCATCGTCCCCATTCCGGTGCGAGATCGCCTGGCGGCGGTGCTCTACGGCGACCTGCGAAACGGTCCCCTGGAGAACCTCGATGCGGGCGTTTTTCAACGCCTGGCAAACGCTGCCGGAGTTGGGTTGGAACGCTGTATCATGTTGAAAAAGCAGACCCAACTCCACCACTAGACCGTGTTGAACGAACCCTGGGCCGTGCTACACTCGCGCCCGTTCCTGGAGCGCTGATGATCAAAGCCGACATCGTCAACCGCGTCGCCGATGCGACGGACGTACCGAGGGTCAAAGCGGCCCAAGCGGTGGATACCATCATCGCCTCTATGAAGAACGCCCTCAGCCACGGCAAGCGCATCGAGCTGCGCGGCTTCGGCGTGTTTCAGGTGCGGGACCGAAAGAAGGGCGTCGGCCGAAATCCCAAGACCGGCATCGAAGTGGAGATCACCCCGGGCAAGACGGTGCGATTCAAGCCCGGCAAAGAACTCAAGAACCTCTAGCAAGGCAAAGCTCTTCGAACCACCCCATCCTCGGCGAAGAGCAGGACGCCCAGCCCGCCACCGAGCCACCTCAGGCTCGGCGACTTTCTATCGACCGTTCACTCAGGGTTGATGTCCAGCACGAAGGTCACCGGACCGTCGTTGACCAAGGCGACCTTCATCGAGGCGCCGAAGCGGCCCGTTTCGACGACGAAACCTCGATTCCGTAGATCTTCCACCAGCCGCTCCACCAGAGGCTCGGCGACGGCGGGAGCCGCCGCGCCGTCGAAGGACGGCCGGCGGCCGCGGGCCAGGGAGCCGGTGAGAGTGAACTGCGACACCACCAGAAAAGCACCACCCACTGCCTCCGCGGCGAGGTTCATGCGACTCCGCTCATCCTCGAAGATGCGCAAACCGGCAATCTTGGAGGCCGCGGCGGCGACCTGTTCCGGCCCGTCGCCGCGGGCAATACCGACCAGCAAGAGCATCCCGCGATCGATCGCTCCCACCGTCTCCCCATCGACCTCGACGGAAGCGGAAAGCACCCTTTGCAAGACGATTCGCATGTTCTGCGTCTCCCTAAATGACGCACGCTCCAGAGCGTCGTCCTTGTGATACGTTGCCGGCCAATTCAAGCACATCGCAGCCGGCCCATCTGCCCACCGGGCGGTGCGAGAACCGTCCCTCAGAAGGAGTAGGAACCATGGTCAACAAAGTCATCCTCGTCGGCAACCTCGGGCGCGATCCGGAAGTCCGCCAAACCCCCTCGGGGCAGTCCGTCGCCACTTTCAGCCTGGCCACCAACCGGCGATGGAACGACCGCGACGGCAACCGTCAGGAGCAGACCGAGTGGCACAACATCGTGTGCTGGGGCAAACAGGCGGAGATCGCCGGCCGCTACCTGCAAAAGGGTAAGCAGATCTACGTCGAAGGCCGCCTGCAGACCCGCTCCTGGGACGACAAGCAAACCGGCGAAAAGAAGTATCGCACCGAGATCGTGTGCGACAACTTCCAGATGCTCGGCCAGCGCGGCGACAGCGGCGGGGGCGGCGGCTACGGCGGAGGGGGCGGTGGATCGTACGGTGGCGGTGGGGGCGGAGGGGGCGGCTCCTACGGCGGCGGGGGCGGCGACGCCCCGGAGATGGACGACGACGACATTCCGTTCTAGCGGCCGCTCTTCTCTCGGGACCGCCCTGCGACGACCGCAAGGCGCAGCCAACCGGCTGCGCCCGCTTTCGAACTTCTCTGCTGGTTCCTCCGAGTTAGACCGATCAGGGCACGATGACCATGAAAATCGAACACATGATGTTCGATTTTCATGGTCAATTCACCAGGTGATTCAACGATCGGAGCTACTTCGCTCCCTATCCGAGGCATTAAAGCGCAGCCGGATCGTGCTCCTGGTGGGGCCGCGTCAGAGCGGCAAGACGACCCTGGCCCGAGAGCTACTCAGCGCAGATTCGGTCAACTACTTCGATCTGGAAGACCCAGCCAGCCTGGCGCGTCTGGCAGAGCCCATGACGGCTATGCGGCGGTTGAGCGGCTTGGTCGTCATCGACGAAGTGCAGCGCCGTCCGGACCTCTTCCCGGTTCTCCGTGCCCTGGCGGACCGTCAGGATCTCCCGGCGCGCTTCTTGATTCTCGGCAGCGCCTCCGGCAACCTTCTCCGGCAGACCGCAGAAAGCCTCGCCGGGCGAATGGAGCAGATCGAGATCGGCGGCTTCACCCTCGCGGAAGTCGCCAACGACGCAGAGGACCGGCTGTGGCTTCGCGGTGGATTTCCACTCTCCTTTCTCGCTGCCAGTGATGATGCGAGTCTCGCCTGGCGACGAAGCTTCATCCGCACTCTTCTGGAGCGCGACATACCGCAATGGGGCGTCAGCGTGCCCGCCGTGGCCCTCCGCCGCTTCTGGACCATGTTGGCGCACTACCACGGCCAGACCTGGAATGCCGCCGAACCGGCGCGTGCCATGGGAGTGAGCCCACCGACGGTCCGCCGCCACCTCGACCTCCTGACCGATGCCTTCATGATTCGCCAGCTCCAACCCTGGCATGCGAATCTGAGCAAACGACAGGTGAAGGCACCCAAGATCTACATACGCGACAGTGGCCTGCTGCATCAACTCCTGGGCATCAACTCGGCCAAGGAGCTACTCACCCATCCCAAAGTCGGAGCTTCGTGGGACGGTTTCGTCATCGAACAGGTCTTGCTGAGCGAGCCGCACGGCAACGCCTACTTCTGGGCAACTCATCAGGGAGCGGAAATCGATCTGGTGCTGCAGCGAGGCGACCAGTTGCTGGGGGTGGAGTGCAAACGAGCCGGTGCACCGCGCATGACTCGATCCCTTCGTACCGCCCACGAAGACCTCGGCCTGTCCCGAATCGCCGTGCTCTATCCGGGAGCGAAGCGCTATCCCCTGAGCGAAGAAACCGAGGTGGTGCCGCTAGAGACTCTGGGCCGGGGGGAGCCTATCTTCGAGTAGCGCGAGCGGCCGAAGGTTCTTGCGCCGCTCAACCCGCCGCAGGTCGCAGCCGCTGACGCACCGTCTCCAGCGACCAGCGCCGGCACGGCGACAAGGCGGTCACCTGCTGCCGGAGAGTTTCTAGCCGGCTCGCCGCTTGCTGACGCCGATCTGCCAGGCGGGGCGCACTCAGCGCCGCCGCCAGTGACGGCGCTTCCTCGGTCCTACTGCATAGCAGAATTCCGTCACAGCCAGCCTCTACCGTCTGGACAGCCAGGGACGGCAGGTCGCCCCAGCGGTCGAGGGCCTTCATCTCGAGGTCGTCGCTGAGGGCGACGCCGTTGTAGCCCATGCGATCCCGCAGGAGATCCGTGCAGATGGCCTTCGACAAGGTGGCCGGGAGGCCCGAGGGGTCGAGGCCGGGGTAGGCGGCGTGGGCGACCATCACCGGGGCCCCGGTGTCTGCCAGAGCCAGGAAGGGGGCGAAGTCGCGCTCCCCTTCTCCACCCTCGATGGAGGCACCCTCGAAGTGGGTGTC